>JADFYS010000084.1 GCA_015232955.1 Gammaproteobacteria bacterium | reverse complement strand
ATAGCCACACTTCTTGACTCCCTGAAATCCAGTGTTTCCAGGTATCTTGGGTATATTTCATCAATCTGCCTCGCGGCAAGCAGAGGAAGGCCCCATTTCGTTCCGCTCTGGTCCAGATGCCTGTCAACGACGCGATCTATTTGGTTGCTGCCCACCTGAGAGATTTGAATCTTCAGAAGCTGAACTCGTTGCTCAAACCTGAAGAACACTTTACGAGCGAAGATTTTGACGAATTCCCCCTGTTTCCATACTGGAAGCACGCACGGAAAGCCGTTGAGGAAGATGAATACGGGGCAGGGGTGTGGTTCGAGCACTCGAAGGATGAGTTTGCTGAGGCATCTCGAACCATTCAGCGGCTTACATGGGAGCTGACTCACGCCAAGACGCTCGTAGCGATTCTGGAGGATCCAAGTGTTCCCGACGGCTCGGTTATTTCAATCCCTCCGAGCCACGATGTCGATCCAGCCATTCGGGCCTTGGAGGCAAGGAAGGCGAAAACGCAATGTCGAGAAACGGACGAGATTCCCTCAGATTCTGTGCTGGCCCTGATAGGAGTTGCGCGTGTCGAGGACTAAGATCACCAAGCAAAATATCCAGCGGATCAAGCAGGAGCTTGATAGGTGGGAGGGCAAGTTCTCAGTGCAGAAATTTGCCGATCATGTTGCCGCTGTGCTTGGCATCGATGGTCTCGATCGGACTACGCTTTATCAATATCGTGCTGAATTGGAAGATCGAATTGAGGCTGCGCGGCAGCGTTACCGAGACAGCAAGGCTGATAAAAATTTCGGCGTTCCCGAGGATGTGCAACTGGCCGATGCGCTCAAGAAAATCGAGGCATTGAACAATGAGGTCGCCTCCCTGAAGAAAGACCTCGCAAAGCATCGCTACAAGATCATCCAGATTCTCTACAACGCCTATTTCCACAAGGTCGATCCGGCCGAGCTGTCGAACTCGGTTGATGAGCGGGAAGCAGAGAAGCTACTTACGAGGCCGGATGTGCAGAAGAAGATCCATGTCCTCGACCAGCCCATGCCGCCTGTCAAAAAATGATTACGAGCAGTCGCAAGATAAGCAATCAGGAAAAGGCCTGGCAAGCAGAGTTGCGTGTCGATGCCTGGATCGCCAGAAGGGATGAGCTTGGCGACTACTGGGAATACGAGCGCGATGGAAAAGTCTCGCGAGCACAGCTACAGGATGATTGTGACATTGGCCCTTCAGTGATGAAGAAGGGTGGCAATCCCCGCATACAGGCGTCTGTCAGGGCTGCAGAGGATCGGTGGTACTCGACGGGGTCGGCTGAGGCGGAGTCGCTCAAAAGGGCTGGAGAGGCCGCTGAGATACATTCAAAGCGGAGTGCGGCGAGTGCCAGTCAATTTCAAGACGAGATAGTCCGTCTTAAAGTCGAAGTGCGCGCCAAAGATCTTGAGATTGCCCGATTGCGGGAGCAGCTCGGTTTGCGTCTGGCCAGAGGTAACCGTTCAGACCCCATCACCTGATCTCCCTCTCCCAGCGGGAGAGGGTAGGGGTGAGGGTTAAAAAAGCAGGGGGGTCTGAACGGTTACGGCCAGAGAGGGCGAACTGCAGCATCACTTCGGTCTGGTGAACAGATGGGATTGATCACTGTTCAGGTCAAAGCTCATCGTGTCGGCGCGTTGTATAGCGTCTTGCCAATTGGGGGTGATGGATCGGTTTTGGCTCGTAAGCGGGGCTTGGCTGTTTCATTTCCCCAGTCAACATTGGACGAAGTGGAGGTTGGAACCGTCTGGGTGGTAAGTGGGATCACGACTCAGATTCAACATCGTACGGCCAAAGGTTTTCTCGTAACTGAAGACCTTTTGATTGCCAAGAAAGCGACCTATCGACGGCTCTCGCGAGATGTGCTGGCATTCTGGATTCAGTCGAACATAAAAGGCATTGGGCCAGTGATCGCCAGCCGAATTGCTCGAACTGAAGATGTAGATCAGCTTTTACAGGGCAAAGATGTTAATGCGCTTTGCAAAATCGAAGGCGTCAACGAAGCTAGGGCGATTCGTCTTATCGAAAACTGGCCCGGTACGGCATTAATGGATGCCATCGAATGGCTCCAGTCCAGCGGCTTTCCACATGCTCTCGGAAAGAGGCTGATCCGGTTGTTTGGGGAGAAGGCCATTGATGTCCTTGAGGCGAATCCATTTTTGCTCCTGTCGTTCGGAGTGCAGTTCGAGGAGGTGTCGAAGATAGCACGCTCCAAAGGCGTCGAGCCGACAAGCACCGATGCATTAGGAGCTATTGCTGCACATGTCGCATGGTGTGTCAGTAGCCGGAGTGGTTCTATCGGAGTGGAAAGGGCCGAACTGATGGATGGGCTCCGAAGTTTGATTGGCGAAAATGTACCTGATGATGCTCCTGAGGTTGCCGTTCGTCAGGGTGGCTTGGTTGCGGTGGGAAACTTTGGATTCGCGACCTATGGTGCGGCATCGATAGAAAAGGAAGTAGCCCAGTCAATGGCAGAAGCCATACGGAGAAAGCCTGGCGATGGTGCACTTCTGGCAAGTTGGGAAGTGGGGCTGACTGAAAATCGCGTTCAGTCGCTTATCAACGACCTTGAGGCTGAGCTCCCTTTCTCTCTGTATGACGAGCAAAGATTGGTTGTCGTCCAGTCCGTCTTATCGGCTGTTGCGTGCATCACGGGCGGAGCTGGGACAGGTAAAACAACAATCCTCCGATGGATTCTGCATGTCTACGAGAAGCTCGCGCCCGGAATGGCGGTCTATCAAGTTGCACTGTCTGGCAGGGCGGCGCGTCGAATGAATGAAAGCACTGGTCGAGAGGCATCGACAATTGCTCGGCTTGTCGGTGACCACCTTGGTGAGGGCAAGCCAAGATTACCTGAGCACTTACTCCTGGTCATTGACGAAGCATCAATGGTGGACTTGCTGAGCATGTTCAAGTTGTTCGCGGTACTGCCAAAGGCGGCAAGAATCCTCTTCGTCGGGGATTCGCAGCAACTGCCGCCGGTGGGGCCTGGACTTGTTTTTCATTCTCTTATCAAGCCAAGCACTCCGGTTTCGGTATCAACACTTAGCCAAGTAAGAAGGCAAGGCGAAGCGTCAGGTATCTTAAAGTTTGCCACCTCGATTCGGCATGGGCGGATTGATTGGGCGGCCACTGTTCCCTATTTGAAAGCGAAGGATGGAGATTGCCATTTCGATGGGCGCCCGGATCAGGAGAGGCTGTTCAATTATTGGCAAGGAGGTGGAGGCGCGGAAATGTCGATTGTCCTCACACCAGTGCGAGATGGAGAGTTTGGTGTCGATGAGCTGAACGCCAGTTTTCAAGCCAAGGTTGGCCATGACCGGCCTGCGCTCATTTGGCCAGAGTGCGGTTCGGCAAGGATCCAGTGACGGAATTCGAATGGTCATAAGCTTTTCTTGGGTGATCCGGTGATGGTGATCCGAAATGACTACAAGCTCGGCGTGCGAAACGGTGACCTTGGCGTAATCGTCGAGGTATTTTCGGAAGCCGAGCCTGATGGCTCAGTTGGCATGGTTCGCATGGATTCGGGGGTGATGCCAATGTAACCGTTCAGACCCCCCTGCTTTTTTAACCCTCACCCCTACCCTCTCCCGCTGGGAGAGGGAGATCAGGTGATGGGGTCTGAACGGTTACATGCCAATTACGCTTCCGCTCTTGGACAAACTTGACTTGGCTTACGCAGTCACCGTTCACAAGAGTCAGGGCTCTCAATGGGATGAGGTGATTTTTGTAATGCCACCCGGCAACAGCTCATTCGTGGACCGCAGTCTCGTGTACACCGGGGTCACATGTCCAACAAATCGCCTGATCGTGATGGCTCCCCGCAACGCCTTAGTTAAGGCCGTGGTCTCTACGGGGCAAGTTGAACGCAGGAAAACTTCTCTTGGTTCGCTGATTCGCCAGGAGCTCAACCTTCCAAGTCTGGGCGAGAACAACTGATTCCTAACGGTCGGTGAGCTTCGTCTGATGATTTGGTTGTATAAAAAACGACCGTTTTCTTTACATGTCTCCGCTAGCCTCGGTTCTTCCCTTAAATACCTTGTTCAGCCTTAAGAATTCCCGTAAAGTTATCTGTGTAAAGATAAGGAGCCTTTAATTTGCTAATTGGTTCCGCCAGAGTTTCCACCCACGACCAAAATCCTGACCTCCAGATAGACGCACTGGAGGAAGCAGGCTGCGAGGAAATCTTTCAGGAAGAGATGTCCGGTAAAATCCGATCGCGATCGGAATTAGACGCCTGTCTGCGTATGCTACGCACAGGAGATACTCTGGTTGTTTGGCGGCTGGATAGGCTTGGTCGTTCATTAAAGGATTTGGTTGAAATCATTCAAGGTTTGGAGGAAAAGGAGATTGGTTTCAAGTCCTTAACTGAATCCATTGATACCAGCAGTGCCGGAGGACGGCTTATTTTTCATTTATTTGGTGCATTGGCTGAGTTTGAGCGCAACTTAATTGTGGATCGTACCAAGGCAGGATTAGTCGCTGCCAGAGCCAGAGGGCGTGTAACCGTTCAGACCCCATCACCTGATCTCCCTCTCCCAGCGGGAGAGGGTAGGGGTGAGGGTTAAAAAAGCAGGGGGGTCTGAACGGTTACGAGGGCGTAAGGGGGGACGCAAACAGAAGATGAGCTAGGGCGATATTAAGAAGGCCGCAGCAATGTTGCAAAATCCTGACATAACTAAAACCGAAGTAGCTGAACATTTTTCTGTTTTCAGAGTGACTCTGAATGCTTCTCTGGAAAGGGAAGGTTACCCCCCCTTAAATCCTTGCTTGAGTCAACAGTCGCGGGGATGAATTTGCGACCAATCAATAAGCAGGAGAGGGCGACTACATAATGACAAGCAAGCTACAGCTCTCCGAGCGCGACATCTGTACCCAATTTATCACTCCCGCCTTAGTGCAGGCTGGATGGGATATTGCCAGACAGGTACGCGAAGAGGTGAGCTTCACCGATGGCCGTATTTTCGTGAAGGGCAATCTCTCGGTGCGCGGCAAGCGCAAGCGTGCCGACTATATCCTCTACTACAAGCCCAATATTCCCGTAGCGGTTATTGAAGCCAAAGATAATAACCACTCAGTTAAGGCGGGCATACAACAGGGACTCGACTACGCTACCATTCTCGATATTCCGACCGTATTCAGCAGCAACGGTGATGCCTTTCAGGAACATGATCGCACCGCCAGTCACGGTCAAATCGAGTGCGAGATTCCCTTAAATCAATTCCCCACCCCGGAAGAGCTATGGCAGCGTTACAAACGGTATAAAGGACTTGAAACCGAAGAAGCCGAACGCATCAGCGCCCAGGACTACTTCTTCGATGGCAGTGGCCGTAACCCCCGTTACTACCAGCAAATTGCCATCAATCGCACTGTGGAAGCCATCGCCAAGGGGCAGCAACGCATCTTACTAACCATGGCCACCGGCACCGGCAAAACCTATACCGCCTTTCAAATTGTCCACCGCCTCTGGAAAGCTCGCGCCAAAAAGCGGATTCTGTTTCTGGCAGATCGCAATGCTCTGATTGACCAGACCAAGCGCGGTGATTTCCGTCACTTTAAGGACAAAATGACGGTCATTCGTAAAAAAGAGATCGATAAATCGTATGAAATCTATCTGGCGATCTATCAGGGGATCACCGACTACGATGAAGATAAGGATGCCTACCGCCAGTTCAGTCCCGACTTTTTTGACCTGATTATTATTGACGAGTGTCATCGTGGCAGTGCCTCGGAAGATAGTGCCTGGCGGGCGATTCTCGACTACTTTCAAAACGCCACCCATATCGGCCTGACCGCCACCCCCAAAGAGACCGAAACCATCTCCAGCAGCGAATATTTTGGCGACCCCATCTATACCTACTCCCTGAAACAGGGGATTGCCGATGGTTTTCTTGCCCCCTACAAAGTGGTGCGGGTGGGGCTGGATGTCGATCTGGAAGGATGGCGACCCGAAACGGGCAAGACCGATAAGAGCGGCCAACTGGTGGAAGATCGGCTCTATAACCGCAAAGACTACGACAAAAACTTGGTCATTGATGAGCGCACACAGGTCGTCGCCAACAAAATTACGGAATTTCTCAAAAAAACCGACCGCTTTGCCAAAACCATCGTCTTTTGTGTCGATATCGACCATGCTGAACGGATGCGCTCGGCACTGGCGAACGCCAACAGTGATTTGGTGCAGCAGAACGCCAAATATGTGATGCAAATTACCGGCGATAATGACGAGGGCAAGCGGGAGCTGGATAACTTCATCAACCCCGAAGAGCGCTACCCGGTCATTGCCACCACCTCCAAACTGATGACCACCGGTGTCGATGCCCAAACCTGCAAGCTCATTGTGCTCGATAGCAATATCGGCTCCATGACCGAATTCAAGCAGATTATTGGCTGGGGAACCCGCATTAACGAAGCCTTTGGCAAGAGATTTTTTACCATTCTCGACTTTCGTAATGTCACCGATCTGTTTGCCGATCCCGATTTTGATGGTGAGCCGGTACGGGTGAAAGAGATCACACAGGAAGAGGAGTTTGACGATCCAGCCAGCGAAGAAGAGAACGACATACCCATTACCGATGAAGAGGGCGAAGAGATCACTTTCGATCCGCCGGTAACCGATGATCCAACGATTATCGGTGGTGGCGAAATCATCAGCGAACCCCGTGCCAAATACTATGTCAATGGCGTTAATGTAGCCGTGCTGAATGAGCGGATTCAATACCTCGATGGCAACGGTAAACTGATTACCGGCAGCCTAAAAGGCTACACCCGCCAAAAGGTGCGCGAGCAGTACCAATCACTCGATGATTTCCTCAACCGCAGGAACGGCAGCGATAAAAAACAGGCGATTATTGATGAACTGACCGAACAGGGCATTGTGCTGGAGAATCTGAAAGAGGCGATTGGCAAAGAGATGGATCTGTTTGATCTCATCTGCCACACCGCCTTTGACCAACCACCCTTAACCCGTGCCGAACGGGCAAACCGGGTGAAAAAGCGCGATGCCTTCAGCCAATATGGTGAACAGGCCAGAGCGGTGATTGATGCCCTGCTTGATAAATACGCCAATGAAGGGATTGAGAATATCGAAGATATTAAAATTCTCAAAATAAACCCCTTTAACCAGATCGGCACCCCGACCGAAATTATCCGCGCCTTTGGCGGCAAACAGAACTACCTCAACGCTGTTGCCACGCTTGAGCAGCAGATTTACCAAAGCGCCTAACCCAAGGAGCGACCATCACGCATGAGCAACATCAGCAGCATTGTCAAATCAGCCCGTAACATCATGCGTCAGGACACCGGTACGGGTGGCTTTCTTACTGCTGCGATTGAACACCTCAAGCAGAGCACCACCTCTGGCGAACAGCACGAAGCCATCGGTGACCAGGTACGCGGCTGGGAGTACAAACCGCTGCCCTATATGCTCGCCAATACCAACCTGATCCTGCACGACATCACCACCCCCAATATCCACTACAGCGACTCACTGGAACGGCCTCTGACCGAATATAGCCATGCGGATCGGGTCGATATTATCCTCGCCAATCCTCCCTTTGGCGGTGTGGTCTCTAATAACAACGAAAACAACTTTCCACAGAGCTACCGCACCAAAGAGTCTGCCGATCTGTTTCTGATTTTAATGATCCACCTGCTTAAAAACGGTGGCAGAGCAGCGATTGTGCTGCCCGATGGTTCCCTAACCGGTGATGGGGTGAAACAGCGTATCCGCCAAAAGCTACTCGATGATTGCAACCTGCACACCATTATCCGTCTGCCCAACTCGGTGTTTCAACCCTACGCTTCGGTAGCGACCAATCTGCTCTTTTTCACCAAGGGCGAGCCGACTCAATCGATTTGGTATTGGGAGCATCAACTGCCTGAAAGCTACAAAGCCTACTCCAAAACCAAGCCGATTCAGTTGGGTGAGTTTGAGTCACTGAAGCAGTGGTGGGTGAACCGTGAAGCCAACAAAAAGGCGTTGCGTATTCTGGGTGATCGTGAACACCCATTCTGATTCATCGTGAACACCTATTACAGGCGAACGTGAACACTGATT
>JADFYS010000083.1 GCA_015232955.1 Gammaproteobacteria bacterium | reverse complement strand
TCGCTGCCCTGCTGGTGGCACTACTCGTCTTCCGTATTGGCGGGACCATCGCCCTCGATGCGATTAAGGGGATACTCGATCTCTCTCTGCCTCTGGAGCAGATGGAGGAGATTAGCCGCATCTGTCGTCGCCAGCCGGGGGTGGTGGAGGTGGAGTACTGCCGGGGAAGGAGTCTCGGTGCTACCCGTCAGCTCAATATTCAGTTGGCGGTGGATGAGCGCCTCGGTGCGGAGGCGGTCAACACCTTGGTTGCAGAACTGGATCTCAAGGTGCGGCAGTACCTCTCCAATATCGCCTTTTTACAGATCTCCACCACCCCGACTCAGGCGATAGAGGATGATGAGGCTTCTGCTTTGGTAAAGGCGTTTATGGAGGCGAACGATGCTTGATTTGACCACTGCGCGGATGGTCCATATCCGCTGGATCGAACAGATAAAAGAGGCACTTCAGCGCGGAGATGTGCCCCACCTCGACCACTATAAAAACTGTGACCTCGGGCAGTGGCTCTACCAGAAAGGGGATCAGGGGGGGAATCGCTATCTCACTTTTGATGAGGGGAAGCGGCTGGAGGAGATGCATCGCCAGTTCCACTCTACCGCAGATGAGTTGACCCGGGTGTTGGCAGAGAAGAACTATGGTAACGCCGAGATCCTGATGCGTGAGTTCAACCGCGAGAGCCGGGATCTCATCTTTCTGCTGTCGATGCTCGAATACCGTATCCTCCAGCTTAAACAGGCGGGAAGAATCCGTTAGCTGTGGTTCGCTGGGGGCGCCTGCGAGCAGCTGGTGTCAGATTCAGTCCGTGGCGCCTGCTACAGGAGTTTGCCGGTATTCTCGGTCGGCGCGATGAGCCACGCCGAGAACCTCTCACCCTCAACCGCCGTCGCATCTTTATCCTCCCCTCCCGCCACGGTCTCATCTTTGCTACGGTGCTGCTGGCGATGATGATTGCGGCGATAAATTACGCCAACAGCCTTGCCTACCTGCTCACCTTTCTCCTCAGCGCCATCGGTATGGTGGCGATGCTCCACACCTTCCGCAATCTCAACCGAATCACGCTGCAACCGGGGCGAGTCCCCCCCTGTTTTGCCGGGGAGATGGCCCGTTTTCCCCTGATCCTGAGTAATGGTGACACCCTTGCGCGGCGGGCGCTGACCATCGAGACCCCGGTGGAGCAGATCCGGGGTCTGGATCTCGCCCCGGAGGGGGAGCTGGAGGTGACCATCGCCCTTCCCGCTCCGCGTCGGGGGCGACTGCAAATGCCGAGGCTATCTCTGCGCAGCGCCTTCCCCCTCGGTTTCTTTGGTGCCTGGTCACCGTTTTACTTCGCTGCCGAGGCGATCGTCTATCCGCAGCCCGGGGCGATGATCCCCTTTCCCGAAGCGGGGGGAGCGGGCGATGAGCAGGAGATGGCCACCGTCGCCGGTCGCGAGGAGTTTAGTGCGTTACGCAGCTATCGACCCGGGGACTCCCTGCGCCATGTCCACTGGAAAGCGTATGCTCGTGGTGGCGCCCTAATGGTGAAGGAGTATCAGGGCGAGGGGGGGCGGCGGCTCTGGTTTGTGTGGGAGAACTGTCCGGTAGCGGGAATAGAGGAGCGGCTCTCTCTCCTCTGTCGCTGGGTGGTCGAGGCGGAGAAGCGAGGGCTGGAGTACGGCCTGAAGCTGCCGGGGGTGGAGATTCCGCCGTTGCGGGGAGAGGACCATTTTCACCGGGTACTGAAGCGGCTCGCACTCTATGGGTAGCAGCAGGGACGAAGCCACCACCCGTCTTGGGCGGATGGGACTGCTGTTGTCACTGCTGGTGGTGGTCTCCCCCCACCTGTTACGCCTTGAGTGGCCGCTGGTGCTGTTTGTGGTGGCGGTCTTTCTCTGGCGCCTGGTGGTGGAGTTTCGCGGCTGGCCCCAGCCTGGGCGACTGATCCGCCTTGGGTTGACGGCAGTTGCATTCGCTCTGGTGATCACCACCTACCATACCGCTTTTGGCCGCCAGCCCGGCGTCGCTCTTCTCACTCTAATGCTAACCCTGAAGCTGGTGGAGCTGCGCGCAGTACGAGACGGAATGCTGGTGATCTTTATCGGTTTTTTCCTGATGATCACCAACTTCCTCTTTGACCAGGCGATCTATGTTGGTGGCTATCTTCTGGTGGCAGTGCTGGTTCTGATAACCGAGTTAATCGTCCTCAACCACCCTCAGGTGACGCGACAAGATCTGCGGCAGCACCTCCGTTTTGCCGGAGTGATGGTGGTGCAGGCACTACCACTGATGCTCCTTCTCTTTATCCTCTTCCCCAGGATTTCCGCTCCGCTCTGGAGTCTGCCCCGAGATGAGGGGGCGGCGAAAACCGGGGTGAGTGATCGGTTGAGTATGGGGGATATCACGCATCTGGCCGACTCGAATGAGGTCGCTTTTCGGGTCGACTTTGAGGGGGAGCCTCCCCCTGCAGGGGAGCTCTACTGGCGGGTCTTTGTCATGAGTTATAGCGATGGCCGAAACTGGCGTCCGTTATCTTTACCCCATCTGGAACGGTGGCACAATCCCGCTTCTGAAGAGAGAGCGGATTACACCATCACCCTTGAGCCACATCAGCAGCAGTGGCTGGTGGCGTTGGAGATGCCGCTGCTGCTACCGCAAGGGTTGGAACAGAAAGTGGCGATGAGTGCTGATTACCAGCTACAGCTGCAACAGCCCTTGAAAAAGCGGCTGCGTTACCGTCTGATTGCAGGAGATGTGGGGGTGAGAGAGCTCTTGCCGCAGGAGCTGCAGGCGGCCCTTCAGCTCCCTGCCGCGGTAAACCCCCGTACCCGTGAGCTGGGGGAGGGGTGGGCAGAAGCGGGATTGAGTGGAGAGGCACTGGTGCGTCACGCCCTGCAGCTGCTGGTGGAGGAGGCGTTCTACTACAGCAGAACTCCACCGCCATTGGGTGCAAATGCGGTCGATCAGTTTCTGTTTGAGAGTCGGCGCGGTTTCTGTGAACACTACGCCGCCGCCTTTGTGACGGTGATGCGTGCAGCGGGGTTGCCGGCGCGAGTAGTGACCGGCTATCAAGGGGGAGAGCTCAATCCGGTGGGAGAGTACCTGATTGTTCGTCAGGCCGACGCCCACGCCTGGGCCGAGGTGTGGCTGGAAGGACGGGGTTGGACGCGGGTGGATCCCACTGCGGCCATCCCCCCGGAGCGGGTCGAGAATCCTGGTGATGGCAGCCGTTTTGACTCTCTTGCAGCCGATCCCCTCCCCGCTAGTGGGGTGGTGTGGTTGGTTCGCGGTTGGCGTCAGCTCTCGCTCAACTGGGATGCCCTCAACCATCAGTGGAACTACTGGGTGGTCGGTTTCAGTCGGGAGCGGCAGCAGCAGCTCCTCTCCCGTTTGGGTCTTGATAGCGGTTGGCAGGATCTGGGGATCGCGCTGGCGCTCATGGTGGCGGTGGTGATGTTGAGCCTCACCTTTATCCTGCTTCGCCGAAGGGTTCGCCCTGATCCGCTGCAGCAGCTCTTTCAACGCTACCGGCGCTGGCTCCAAAAAAAAGGGGTGGAGAGTTCCGCCAGTGAGACAGCAGAGGTGATCGGCCGACGGGCGATGGCGCAGTTACCACGGCGAAGAGCAGTGCTGCAAGAGATTACCCACCTCTTCTATCGGTTACGGTACGACCCCGACGCACCTTCGGATCTACTCCCCCGCTTACGCCAATCTCTTCGCCAACTGGCACGAAGCAGATAACGGCTGTGAAGAGAGAATCAGATATTATCCTTAAATCCGCAGCTGAAATATTGTGGATTTCGTTGTATAGTCATTGGGTTGATAAATGGTAAGTAGTGTTCAACGGTCAATGCTATTAAGTTAGTGACTGCGAAGGGATGTCCGCTACCCGATTGCCGGGTGTCGATGGCATGGACGCCATCGTCAAGCCCCCATGGATGGGTTTACGGCGTCCCGCCAATCGGGTAGCGGAGATCCCCACCCTTAACTTAATGACATTGGTTCAACGGTGGGTTTTAGGTTGAATGAGGGTTGGTGTCTACCCCACATACTTCTAATTCACTGAGTTCAACTCTCTTGGGTATATGAGGAGGTAGCAATGAGTGATTTTTCAGTGATCTTTCGTGGTGAGCTGCTTGCAGGGCACGATCTGCAGGCGGTAACGCAAGGGGTCGCCTCCCTGTTTAAGGCCGACAGCGCCAAGATCGCCCACCTCTTTTCGGGGGAGACGGTGATCCTGAAGAAGGGGCTGACTGCCGAGGTGGCGGAGAAGTATGTTGCGGCGATGGCCCGGGTCGGGGCGAGGGCGCACCAGGTGACGGTAGGGGAGGAGGAGGTTTTCGCAGCGACTCCTCCCGCCACCACTGCAAGTGAGAAAAGGGCAGAGAGCGAGGTGACTGGCGCGGGGAGTGGCGGCAAATCGGTGGTACTTGAAGCACCGAAAGGTTTGGGGTCGCTGGCGGGAGTCGAGGTGGAGCGTGGCTGGGACAAGATTGTCGATCTGCCGCCCCCCTCTCCCCCCAAGGTCAATCTTGACGGCCTCTCTCTCGCCGAACCGGGGGCAGAGCTGGTCCCCGCGGAAGAGGTCGCACCGCTCAAGATCGATGTCAGCCACCTTTCGGCCGGTTAAACCGCCCCTTTTTTGGGGGCGTGTTATCTTCGTGAGCAGGGGAGAGGGATGGAACGCTTAGGGGTGGAGTCGCTGTTGCAGCAGTTTGCCGCGGCAGGGGAGATCGCTCTGCTCACTTCGGGGCAGATCGGCCTTGAAAAGGAGGGGCTGCGCGTAGACAGTCAGGGTAAGATTGCGCAGACCCCCCACCCGGCGGCGTTTGGTTCCGCCCTGTTTAATCCCCGTATCACCACCGACTACTCCGAGGCGCTGCTGGAGTTGATCACCCCACCCTGTAGCGATGCCGCCGGGGCACTGGCCTATCTGACCGATATTCACCGCTTTGTTCAGAACCACCTTGGAGACGAACTGCTGTGGAATGCGAGCATGCCGTGTGTGGTCGATGGCGAGGATAAGATCCCTCTCGCCCGTTACGGGAGCTCGAACGCCGGAAAGATGAAGACGGTCTACCGCCGTGGGTTGGGCTACCGATACGGCAGAACGATGCAGGTGATCGCCGGCATCCACTTTAACTACTCCTTCTCGCAACCGTTCTGGGAGCGTTATCAGCAGATCAGCGGTGATCGCCAGAGCCTGCCCACCTTTATCGCGGAACGCTCTTTTGCGCTGTTGCGCAACCTGCAGCGGGTGGGGTGGTTGATCCCCTATCTCTTTGGCGCCTCCCCCACCATCTGTAAATCATTTCTCGGCGGCGCCAGTACCAATCTCGACCATTTTGATGACACCACCTATTACGGCCCATTCGCCACCTCACTGCGGATGGGGGATATCGGTTATCAGAATAACAAAGGGAACGATATCGGGGTAAAGGCGTGTTATGACAACCTGCAGGAGTATGTCGATACCCTCAACTACGCCATCGAGACCAGCTATCCCGGATATACCCGGATGGGGGTGAAGGTTAACGGTGAGTATCGTCAGCTTAATGACAAGATTCTGCAGATAGAGAATGAGTACTACAGCACGGTTCGTCCAAAACAGATCCTAATCGGCAACGAGATGCCGACCCACGCCCTGATGCGGCGGGGCATCGCCTACATTGAACTCCGTTCGCTCGATATTAACCCCTTTGCCCCAGCCGGCATTGATCTCAATCAGCTCCTCTTTCTCGAACTGCTCTTTATCTACGCCCTGTTGACCGAGAGTCCAGCCATCGCCCCGTGGGAGCGGGGGGAGATCGACAAAAACGAGATGGAGGCGGCCCATAACGGTCGCAAGTATAATATTAAACTGCAGCGCAATGGCGAGATGGTCCCTCTGCGCCAGTGGGGAGAGGAGATCCTGGACACTCTTGCCGTGATTGCCGACTATCTCGACCGGCAACGGGGAGGGATCGCCTACGCCACGGCACTCAAAGCGCCGGGAGAGCGGGTGGCCAACCCCGACGAGACGCTATCGGCAAAGATGCTTCGTGAGATGATCTACCATAATGAAGGTTTCTTCTCCTTTAGTGAGCGCCACTCACGGGAGGCGCAGCGACAGCTGCAGCAGCCACCGCTCTCTGTAGAGCGGGAGGCGTATTTTAACGATCTGGTGCAGCGCTCACTCGAGGCGCAGCAGCGGCAGGAGGCCGAAGATGATATCGATTTTGACGAGTACCTGCGGCGCTATTTTGCCCAGACCCTGCTGGTGGGCGGGCGTTGATGGTTGACTGGCAGGCGGTGAACGCCGCAATCTGGCGTCCGGCACGGCAGCAGCTACGCCCGGTGAAACGGGTCGATCCCATCACCCTCGACCAGCTGCTCGGGGTAGAGCGACAGAAAGCGCTACTGCAGGAGAATACCGAAGCGTTTCTCCAGCGCAAACCCTCCAACAACACCTTGCTGTGGGGGGCACGGGGCACCGGAAAGTCGTCGCTGATTAAGGCGCTGCTCAACCGTTATCACCCACAGGGGTTACGCGTGATTCAGGTCGAGCGCGAGGATCTCTGGCAACTGCCGGAGATTGTGGATGCGGTTTGTGACCGTGACTTCCACTTTATCATCTACTCCGATGATCTCTCGTTTGAGCAGGGGGAGGCGGGTTATCGTGCCCTGAAGAGTGTGCTCGAGGGGTCGATCGAGATCCCGCCCGACAATGTTCGAATCTACGCCACCTCCAACCGCCGTCACCTTCTCCCAGAGAAGATGAGTGATAATCTTGACTCCGCTCTGGTTGGGGGAGAGATCCACCACAGTGACAGTGTGGAGGAGCGAATCTCGCTCTCAGATCGTTTTGGCCTCTCTCTCTCCTTCTACCCCCTTGCGATGGAGACCTATCTCAACATCGTCGATACCCTGTTTGGGGATTTTGACGGTGATCGAGAAGCGCTGCACCGGTTGGCGATGCGCTTCACCATCGAGCGGGGTTCAAAAAGTGGCCGTACTGCCCGTAGTTTTTATAACCGTTACGCCTCGAGGTTCGGGGAGTGAACTGGACAAGCCTTTAGCCGCTTTTTTTGGTAGAATCGCCGCCCATGGAAAAAATACCTGAGTTTTTAATCAATCACTGGGATCTTAGCCTCTCCCTTGTCATCATTCTGGCGATGCTGTTTGGCGGGGGACTCTTCCGTAAACTGCGTGGCTACACCGAAGTGGATACTGCCGATGCGGTGTTGATGATCAACCATCAGCAGGCGCTGGTGGTGGATGTCCGCGAAGAGAGCGAGGTGAAGGAGGGGGCTATCCTCAACGCCCTCCATATCCCACTCGGGGAGCTTAACAGCCGCATAGCCGAAGTTGAGGCGCATCGGGAACGACCGCTTATCGTTGTCTGCCGTAGTGGTAACCGCTCTGGGAGCGCCTGCGCCCGACTCGCCAAAGCGGGGCTGACCCCGGTATCCAACCTTAAAGGGGGAATGATGGCGTGGAAAAATGCCGGACTTCCAGTCAATAAAGTAGAGTCGCGCAGTGACAAACGGCGCAAGAATCGTAAAAAATAGGAGCCGCTACCGTGCCGCAAATTACCATCTATGCCACGCCTACCTGTCCCTACTGCATTCGTGCCAAGAGCCTGCTGGAGCGAAAAGGGGTGACCTACCGCGAGATTAATGTCGACCTTGATCCCGAAGTTCGGGCAGAGATGGAGCATCTGAGTGGCAGAACTTCGGTACCGCAGATCTTTATTGACGAGTTTCATGTCGGAGGTTATGACGATATGGTCGCTCTCGATATGGATGACGATCTTGACCACAGAATCGGTATTTAGAGACCATGAGTGATCAACCTGTTCACATCACCTGCCCCCACTGCCACGCCATCAACCGCCTGCCTGCCGCACGGGTGCGCGAGGGGGGGCGCTGTGGTAGTTGCCACGAGGTGCTCTTTACCGGGCAGCCGGTGGAGATCGGTCAGGGCAACTTTAATCGCCATATCGTTCGTACCGAACTGCCGCAGATCGTCGACTTCTGGGCGCCGTGGTGCGGTCCATGTAAAATGATGGCGCCGGTATTTGCCCAGGTGGCGCGGGAGTATGCAGCGCGTGTGGTCTTTCTGAAGGTAAATACC
>JADFYS010000082.1 GCA_015232955.1 Gammaproteobacteria bacterium | reverse complement strand
GAGGGCTAAAACAGGCCAGGGGAGTGAATGGTTACGCTAACCCCCCTCAATCCCCCCTTGTCAGGGGGGAGGCTTTGATGTTCTCTCCCTGCTAATCGGGTAGCGGAGATCCCCCACCCTTAACTTAATGACATTGAGTCAATAAGTGTAGCTATTCAAGGCATGCTTCCGCATGAATAGTTCTTCAGTTCAAAAACTAAATAACGAGGAAGAGTCGCGCTTATCGGCTTTCTGGAACCAGCGTTTTCAGGGTTCTTGGGTATATGCTACTATCCTCATCCACAGCTACTCATAGCCTTGCAAGATCTTCACCCATACCCACTTCTATCCTCAAACCACTGTCGAGTTCAAAAAACCATGCAACTATCCAAACACTATCAACACGCCATTCTCCCCCTGGTGGTCATCTTCTCCCCCGGCGTAGAGGCGTTTTCACTCTCCAATTTTTCACTCGGCTATGGCGGTGAGGTGGTAAAAACCGGCAGCAACAAAACCCTCTATGCCCATGGACCCGATCTCGCACTCGGGTTTGCGCTCACTCCGACAATCAACCTGAACTCCAGCTACAGCAGTCGCAGCGGCGATATCACCACTTCTGGTGCCAAAACCGAGTATGAACGCTCGGATATCGCCTTGGGGTTGCGTTACCACCGCCCACTCATCTCGTGGCTTGTCGAGTGGTATGTTCAGGGTTCTATCCTGAGAAACAAGAGTAGCTGGAAAGATAGCAGTGGCAGTCGTGACAGTGAGGATTGGGGACACCGGGAGGCGGTTGGCCTGCGCCAGACCCTGTTTGAGAAGCTGATCGACGCCCATGTCGCCCTTGAACACAGTGACTATGGCAGCCATAGCAGTGACGCTCTCATTGCCGGTGCCTCGCTCCGGGTGGGGAGTAACAGCGCCATTGGCGTGACCTATACCCTGACCAAAGATGGAGAGACCACCAGCTACGGTTTCTCCAGTCGCTTTTAGCGCAAACAGAGAGGAGAGGCAGGAGTTTGTTACAGCTGTTGGCCATTGCCGCCGGGGGGGCTATTGGTGCCCTCCTCCGCTTTCTCATCTCCAATGGTGTCCATCAGCTGTTGGGGCGTGAATTCCCCTACGGTACGCTCACCGTCAATGTTATCGGCTCATTCCTGATGGGGGTGGGGTATATCTATCTCCTGGAGCAGCTACACCACAGCCATCTCTGGCGTCCCTTCCTGTTGGTGGGTATTCTCGGGGCGTTGACCACCTTCTCCACCTTCTCCATCGAGACCCTGCTCCTGCTCGAGAAGGGGGCGGTATTCAGTGCCGCCATGAGCATCAGTGCCAACCTCTTTCTCTCTCTGGCGATGGTCTGGCTCGGGATTCAACTGGGAAGGGTGATCCCTTAACCCTCCCCCCCCCCGGTCACCCCGCCCCGGCACGAAAGGGGGAGAGGATCCACTGCAACAGCCGCTCTAGGGGGGTAGGCTGGGGTAGGCTCTTCTGCTGCTCCTTCGCCATCTTCCAGATCAAAATATCGAGAAAAGTGCGGATATTTTCAACATATTTCACCGCCTCACCCCCTCGGGCGTAGCCGTGACGCGCCTGTGTGTACCACGCCTTCTGCTGCAGTAGGCGGAGGTTGGTCTGCACATCACGCCAGAGGTTGGGATCACCGCCGCGCTTCTGGGTCAATTTCCGCGCATCTTCGAGATGACCATACCCTACATTGTATGCGGCAAGCCCCATCCAGATCCGCTCCCGCCCCTCCACCTGTTTCGAGATCTTATTGATCATTTTTCGCAGATAGCGACTCCCCCCCTGAATACTCTCGCTGGCGTTGGTTCGATTCTTCACCCCCATCTCTTTCGCCGTTGCCCGGGTGAGCATCATGATCCCCCGCACCCCTGTGGGGGAGACCGCCTCCGGATCCCAGTGTGACTCCTGATACGCCACTGCCGCCAGCAGTTTCCAGTCGAGAGCGTGTTTCTCTCCTGCCTTCTCAAAGAGGGGGCGATATTTGGGGAGGGTCTCCTCAATCTGTCGGATATAACTTCGGCTATCGACAAAGTCATACTCCTCGGTGTGCTGATAGTAGTGGTTGAGGATATGATCCAGCTCACCACTGGCGGCAATCCGCTCCAGATAATCATTGGCGGCCTGATAGAGGGAGAGATCCTCGTCTTGAGTAAAGGCCCAGGCAAGAGACTCCTCCTCCCCAATCCTGAATGCAACCCGAAGCGATGGAAAGAGGCGGCGGGTGAGCTGAAAGGTGTTGTCATCGACAATGGTGTAGCGGATCTCCCCCGCATCGACCCGGGCCAATAGCGCCTCCGCATCCAGGGTCTCACTACTCTTCCATTTGAGGTGCGACTCTTCAAACAGCTGCTCCTGCAGCCGTGTTTCATGAGCACTGTGCGCCATAATCTCCAGTGTTCCATCGAGATCTGCGAGGCTCTCCGGCCGTTTGGTGCCGTGCTGGTAGATCAACTCCTGACTCACCTGCTGATAGGGCCGGGTAAAGAGAAAGTGCCGTTTGCGCTCTTCGGTCACAGTCAACCCCGCCGCAGCAAAATCGGCATCGCCACGCTCCAGATAAGAGAACACCCCGGCATCATTCACTGCGGTGACAAGATGCATCGCCACCCCCAGCTCATCGGCAAAGCCCTGCACCAGTTCATACTCTACCCCCGTCGGCCCGAACAGACCCTGATAGAAGGTTGAGGCGCTATTGCGGCTCACCACCGTTAAATGGCCGGTATCGAGGATCCGCTGCAGGCGGGATGTGGGTGAGTTACACCCGAACAGGAGAAGAGTACAGAGCAGAACCGAGCGGTAGAGACGACGCACACTCCCCCCCTTCACAACCGACAATCAAGAGGCGAGTCTGCGCAACACCTTCGCTGCTGCTGCCACCGTCGCACCGATATCATCATCACTATGGGCCGAGGAGACAAAGCCGGCTTCATACGCAGATGGCGCAAGATAGATCCCCTCCGCCAGCATCCCGTGGAAAAAGCGGGCAAAGCGATCACTATCACAGCGCTGCATCACCTGAGAGAATGAGGTGATCTCCCGCTCTTCACTAAAAAACAGACCAAACATCCCCCCCACCCGGTTTGCGGTCATCGCCACCCCCGCCTGTTGCGCCTGTTCCACAATCGCTGTCACCAGCCGCTCCACTTTCTGGCTCAACTGCGGATAGAAATCGGCAACCTCCACCAGCTTCAGAGTGGCCAGCCCTGCCGCCATCGCTACCGGATTTCCCGACAGTGTCCCTGCCTGATAGACCGGACCCAACGGCGCAATCTGCTCCATTACCGCCCGCTTGCCACCAAACGCCCCCACCGGCATCCCGCCCCCCACCACTTTACCGAGTGGGGTGAGATCGGGGGTGACGCCGTAATGGGCCTGGGCACCCCCGAGCGCGACACGGAAACCGGTCATCACCTCATCAAAGATGAGGATCGCCCCCGAAGCGTCACAGAGCTGGCGTAACCCCTCGAGAAAACCGGGAACCGGGGGGATGCAGTTCATATTTCCCGCCACCGGCTCGACGATAATGCAGGCGATCTCCTCCCCCATTGCAGCGAAGGTCTCCCTCACCTGTTCCAGATCGTTATAGGGGAGGGTGATGGTGGATTGCGCCAGTGCCGCCGGAACTCCGGGGGAGCTGGGAACCCCCAGAGTGAGGGCACCAGAGCCGGCCTTCACCAGCAGGCTGTCCGAATGGCCGTGATAACACCCCTCAAACTTGACGATCTTATCCCTGCCGGTCGCGCCACGGGCGAGACGGATGGCGCTCATCGTCGCCTCGGTGCCACTACTCACCATCCGCACCAGCTCCATCGACGGGACCAGTTGACAGAGTTTCTCTGCCATCGCCGTCTCGAGCCGGGTCGGGGCGCCAAACGAAAGCCCCTTGGCCGCAGTTGCAGTCACTGCGGCAATCACTTCGGGGTGGGCGTGGCCAGCGATCATCGGTCCCCACGAGGCGACATAATCGATGTAGCGATCTCCCGCCTCAGACCAGAGGTAAGCGCCCTCTCCCCGGTGAATGAAGATAGGATCTCCGCCCACCCCCTTAAAAGCGCGAACCGGGGAGTTGACCCCGCCTGGAATATGTTTCTGGGCATCAGCAAAGAGGTTTTGATTCGACAAGGTTGAGATCTCCCGGTTTGATTTGGATGTTATTGACTTAAATTGGCACGGCAAAGAGGCGACTCACCGCACGCGCATTCTGGTACGGCCCATCTCCCCGATAGAGGGCAGAGATGATCGCTAGCATATCCGCCCCGGCAGCCACCAGCGCAGCCCCATTTTCGGGGGTTATGCCGCCAATAGCAACTATCGGACAGTGAAATCGCCCCCGCGCCCGCTGCAACAGTGCCGGATCTGCGGCAACCGCCTCCGGTTTGGTAGAGGAGGAGAAGAAGCGGCCAAACGCCACATAATCGGCACCGGCAGCCACAGCGGCGTCGGCAAGGGAGAGATCGTTATAACAGCTACAGCCGATCACCGCCTCTGATCCCAGTTGCGCCCGTGCAGCGGCAATAGCGCTATCCTCCCGTCCAAGATGGACCCCAGCGGCCCCACTGAGCCGTGCCAGCTCGACATCATCATTGATCAATAACGGAACACTGTATTGGCGACAGAGTCGGTTCAGTGCCGTCGCCTGTTGCAGACGCAGCTCGGCACTACTCCCTTTATCGCGATACTGCACCACCACCGCCCCGCCACGAACCGCCTCTGCCACCGCATCCAATAGTGCTGCTGGCGGGGTGAGGGTGGTGTCGGTGATGGCATAGAGACCTCGCAGCTGAAACTGACCGCTCATACTGAATGAAGATAACGCCGGTTAGGGTGCCACTGCCCCCGACCTAAGCGGGCACCGGCACGCAGACTCTCCCAAGTGAAGCGCTGCGCCTGCTCTGCGGCCACTATCATCTCCTCACCCCGTGCCAACCCGGCAGCCAGCGCCGAAGCGAGGGTGCAGCCGGAGCCGTGATAGGTCGCCTCAAGACGCGGCCATGCCGTGGAGAGCCGCTCTTCCCCCTGCTGAAAGAGGCGGTTATGCACCTCTTTTTTGGGGGGGTGTTCATGGGTGCCGGTAATCAGCTGCCACGGCACACCGTCCCGCGTCAGTGACTGCGCCATTTCGGTTAGGGTCACCGCTTCGGGTGCCAGTTGTGCCGCTTCATCAATATTGGGGGTTAGCACCGTCACCGCCGGCAGCAAACGGTGACGCAGTGCCGTAATTAAAGCTCTGGTCGCCAGCGGCGACCCCCCTCCGGCAGAGAGTACCGGATCGAGGACAATCGGGAGGGGAGAGAGACGGTGACAGATGGCGGCCACCACCTCCACACTCTCGAGCGAGGCGATGAGGCCGATCTTCACCGCAGCAAGGGGCATATCGGCGATCACCGCCATCGCCTGCGCCTGCAACAGCTCTGCCGGGGTCGCCACAACCCGCTGCACATCGACACTATCCTGGACGGTGAGGGCGGTGACCACCGGCGCCGCCTGACAACCGCAAGCGGCGAGGGTCTCAATATCGGCGGCGATCCCCGCCCCCCCACTCGGATCGTTCCCCCCGAAGAGGAGAACCGTCGCTACCGCCACTAGAACGGCTTGAGCACCGCAAGCCAGACCACAACAATGAGGATAATGACCGGAAACTCATTAAACCAGCGGTAGAAGATATGTCCGTGCCGGTTACGGTCGAGGGCGAAGTCACGCAGCAAGCGACCGCAGTAGAGGTGGTAGATCACCAGCACTACAATCAGAAGCAGCTTGAGATGGAGCCAACCCATGGAGGCGTAAGCCGCCCAGGCGTAGGCGTAGAGCATCCAGAGACCAAAGATCAGATTGACCACCATACTCGGGGTCATAATCCCGCGATAGAGCTTCCGCTCCATCACTTTGAATCGTTCCTGACTCACCGTATCTTCACTCATCGCGTGGTAGACAAAGAGTCGTGGTAGATAGAACAGGGCAGCGAACCAGGTCACCATACTCATCAGATGCACCGCTTTAAGCCATAACATCGCGCAATTCTTCTCCCTTGTTGTGAAATTGACCGAGATTATAACGGTCTCCCCGCGCAAATATGGTAAATTTCTCCTCTTACTCCATCCACTCTAATCTGCCCGGGGCGTTCTATACCCAACAACCCAAGATTCTTGGGTATACTCCCCAGATCCGGGCCACCCCGACAGGAGTTGCAACGAAACATGAAACGAGTCACCACCTCCACTCTGCTCAGGATGAAACAGCACGGAGAGCCGATCACCATGCTCACCGCCTATGATGCCGCCTTTGCCCGAATCCTCGACCACAGTGGAGTTGAGGCCATTCTTGTCGGCGACTCCCTCGGCATGGTGGTGCAGGGGCGGCAAGATACCCTCGCGGTCGATCTCCAACAGATGATCTACCACACCCAAATGGTGAGCCGAGGCGCTGCCCGACCCCTCATCATTGCCGATCTCCCCTTCCTCAGCTACACCTCCCCCCGGCAGGCGCTGGAGAGTGCCGGAGCACTGATGCGGGAGGGGGGGGCGCAGATGGTCAAACTCGAAGGGGGAGAGCAGATCCTCGACAGCGTCGAACAGCTCACCCGTTTTGGGGTGCCGGTCTGCGCCCATCTCGGTCTCACACCACAATCGGTACACAAAATCGGAGGTTACAAGGTGCAGGGACGCAGTGAAGCGGCAGCGGCGTCGATCCTCGCACAGAGCCACCGCCTGGAGCAGGCCGGGGCGGACCTTCTGGTGCTGGAGTGCGTTCCGGCACAACTCGCCGCCACCGTCCGCGCCGAGTTGACCATCCCGGTCATCGGCATTGGCGCCGGTAGGGGGTGCGATGGTCAGGTGCTGGTGCTCCATGACATCCTCGGCATCACTCTGGGTGCCCCGCCCTCTTTTAGCCATAATTTCCTTGCAGGGCGCGACTCCATCCCCGCTGCGGTTGCCGCCTATGTGGCTGCGGTACGCGACGGCAGCTTCCCCACCCCCGAACAGAGCTTCTGACCCCGTGAAAATTTTGCAGCAGATCCCCCCGTTACGGCAACAGATCCGCCAGTGGCGGCAACAGAATGAGCGGATAGCGCTGGTCGCCACCATGGGCAATCTCCATCAGGGGCATCTCGCTCTGATAGCCGAAGCGCAACAGCGGGCGGATCGGGTGGTTGCCACCATCTTCGTCAATCCACTGCAGTTTGCTGCCGGAGAGGATCTCAGCCGCTACCCCCGCACCCCGAAGGAGGATTATGAGGCCCTGCGCAGCGCCGGTTGTGACCTCCTCTTCGCCCCGGAAGAGGCGGTCATCTACCCCGATGGCCGCAGCCAACCGCTGACCCGGGTCGAGGTTCCTGCCTTAAGCGACACCCTCTGTGGTATCCATCGTCCCGGACATTTCAATGGCGTCGCCACCGTTGTCCTCAAACTACTGCACCTCACCACCCCCGATCTCGCCCTCTTTGGTGAAAAAGATTTTCAGCAGCTACAGATCATCCGCCGCCTCTGCTATGACCTGAATCTCGAAACGGAGATTGTCGCGGTCGCCACGGTGCGCGAGGCAGACGGCCTCGCCCTCAGTTCACGCAACGGTTATCTGACCACGAAAGAGCGCGCAGTCGCCCCGAACCTCTATCGCATCCTGGGTGAGATGGCACAAGCGGTTGAGCGAGAGAGCAGCGGATTCCGCCAGATAGAGGTTCGGGCAATGGGTGCGGCCACTGAAGCCGGGTTTGTGCCGGAATATTTTGCTCTGCGCCGAAGAGGTGACCTGCAACCGGCAGAGCGGGGAGAGAAGGATCTCATCGCCCTCGCAGCGGTCCGTCTTGGGACTACCCGCCTCATCGATAACCTTCAAATCGGCTGAAAAGCTGCCAGATTCTTCACCTAAAACCCGCAGTTGGACCCGCTAAGGGTGCGTTTATGGCGGCGCAGGTCTCCTCATTGAGCAGACTGTAGAGCAAATTTTCGGAGGCATCCGAGCAGAGTCGACCCATGGTGATTAAACCTAAAACCCGCAGTTGACCGCTACGAATTCCCATCAACATCATAATTAGTAACCATTCACTCCCCTGGCCTGTTTTAGCCCTCACCCCGGCCCTCTCCCAATGGGAGAGGGGGATTTAATGAA
>JADFYS010000081.1 GCA_015232955.1 Gammaproteobacteria bacterium | reverse complement strand
AAATATTGTAAATTTCATTGCATAATCATTATCTTGATGGAAACATGCAGCGGTCAACTGCGGATTTTAGGATCAAGTTATCCTTCTTTAGTGATAGCGCTCTCCCCGGATTAGCGTCGGCGGGATCTGGATATAGAACCCGTTCTCTTCCAGACCCGCCAGCACCTCCCGGCTACTGCTGACCGCCAGCTTACTCTGTCGGTTCAGATAGAGGGTCATACTCTTTTCCGGAGTTCCGAAATAACGCATGATCGCCTCTGGCACGGGTGAAAAATCGTTCTCTTGTGCCAGAAAGAGGTAGTACCCCTCTTTCTGTTTGCTGCGATAGATGTAGCAGTGGCGACCGTCAGCGCTTTCCACTAGAGGTAACTCTTGGGGGGAACCCCGCGCACCCTTCTCCCCGGAGCCTTTTTCTGGGAGATCACCCCTTTCACCGCCTCTAGGCTGGCAAGAGGTTGATCCTCATAACGGGGATTGAGGGGGTGAAGGATCCACCCCTGCTCTTGCTGCAACAGCTGTCTGAAGGTGTATTCACCATTATGCCAAGCGATAACATAGTGCCCGGAGCGCGGCGGAAATTCGGGTTCTATGATGATGACATCGCCATCATTAAATTCCGGCTCCATGCTATCGCCAATATTCATCAACGCATACGGCTCCCGCTCTTCACAGCCGCCTCCCTCTTCACTCTGTTGTTCCTGAGCGACAACGATCGGGATCGCTTCGAGGGGGGTTACCCGTTCTCCATTGGCCATACTCTGCATCCTGTAGTTACTGTTTCGCCCTATTTTACACCGCATCTCACTCGTCTAGCCACGCCGATCCCAATATCACAAGACAGACAGGCCGTAACCACAGCTGTGGTCACAAATAATTTACTGTTCCTCCGCTGAAAAAGGGATAGAATCGGGTCAACTCTGCCCTTTTCTCGGCGACTCTTCAGGATTACTCCGGAAGAGCAGAGGGAGCACTACCCCAAAACAAGAGAGAGATCCCCACCACAAAAGGAGAAACGATGTCTGGCAACCGCTACTCAATAGAAGTACAACCCAACATCCCTGTAAAACTGAAACGACTACAGGAGCTGGCTCGGGATCTCTACTACAGCTGGGATCGGGAGGTTCGTGGCATCTTTCGTCGTCTCGATGGCGAACTCTGGGATCACTGCGGACACAACCCCCTCGTCTTTCTGCGCCAGGTATCACAACAGAAACTGGAGGATGCCGCTGCGGATCGCATCTTTATGCAGGATTTCTACCGCGTCCTCACCACCTATGACACCTACAAGAGCGAGGATGGTCTCGATCTCGACGAATATATCGATAAGGATAATGATCTTGTCGCCTATTTTTGCGCCGAATTCGGGCTTCATGAGAGCTTTCCCATCTACTCTGGAGGCTTGGGAATCCTGGCAGGGGACCACTGTAAGGCGGCCAGCGATCTCGTCCTCCCCTTTGTCGCGGTCGGACTCCTCTATCGCCAAGGCTACTTTACCCAGAGCATCGATGATCAGGGGAATCAGATAGCCCACTTCCGGCCCAAGGCGTTTCAGGATATGCCGATCGAGCTGGTCAAAGATGGTGACGGCAACAACTTGACGGTTACCGTCACCCTGCCGCAGCAGGAGCTAAAGCTCAACATCTGGAAGGCGATCGTTGGCCGCATCGTCATCTATCTCCTCGATTCTGATATCCCCTCTAACGGTGAAGAGGGGCGTGCCATCACCTATCAGCTCTACGGCGGTGATACCACTACCCGGATTAAACAGGAGATCGTTCTCGGCATCGGTGGTGTTCGTGCCCTGCGTGCCATCGGTCTCCAACCCACCGCCTGGCACATCAATGAGGGTCACGCCGCATTTCAGATTCTGGAGCGGGTGAGGGAGCTGGTCTCTAGCGGAATGGAGTTTAGTGCCGCATGGGAGGCCGTTGCCGCAGGCACCGTCTTCACCACCCACACCCCGGTACCGGCGGGACATGACATCTTTCCCCATGATCTGGTCAAACGCTATTTCGGACGCTATGTCGGTGATTTGGGGATCACCATGGATCAGTTTCTCGCCCTGGGTCAGTTTCCCTATGGGGAAGGTCGCTTTAACCAGACCTCGCTCGCCCTGCGTGGTTCCCGTTTCCGCAACGGGGTGAGCCGGATTCACGGCGGTGTCGCCTCACAGATGGAGCAGTATGTCTGGCCTCAGGTACCACCAGAGGACAACCCCATCGCCTATGTCACCAACGGTGTCCATGTCCCCACCTTCCTCTCCCGCGACTGGGCCAACAGCTTTGACCTTCAGTTTGGCGGCTCATGGCGAGGCAAGCTACTGGACGAAGCGTACTGGAAGATTATCGATGAGATCCCCGACCACAGCTTCTGGAGTCTCCGCCTCACCCTCAAATCGTACCTCTTTGAGACCACCCGCAGACGCTATCAGCTGCAGCACCTGCGAAACGGCAGTAGTGCAACCCAGATTGAACGCCACCTCAACTATCTTCACCCCACCGACGCCGATGTCCTGACCGTCGGATTCGCCCGCCGTTTTGCCACCTATAAACGGGCCACGCTCCTCTTCTCTGATCCCGAGCGCCTTGCCCGCCTTCTCAATGACCGCAAGCGACCGGTGATCTTTATCTTCGCCGGCAAGGCACACCCCCGGGATGAGCCGGGACAGGCCCTGATTCGCACCATCTATGAATACTCGAAACGACCCGAATTTATCGGGCGCATCATTGTGCTCGAGAACTACGACCTAAGTCTCTCACGCGGCCTGGTCACCGGTGTCGATGTCTGGCTCAACACCCCGGAGTATCCGCTGGAGGCGAGTGGAACTTCGGGGCAGAAGGCGGGGATCAACGGGGTGATCAACCTCAGCATCACCGATGGCTGGTGGGGAGAGGGGTATGACCGCAACAACGGCTGGGCCATCACCCCCCACGACGATTCGGTCGATCCCCACCACCGCGATCAGGAGGAGGCGAATGAACTTCTCGATCTTCTCGAATATCAGGTAATCCCCTGCTACTACCAGCGGGATCGCGGCGGTCTCCCCAGCAGATGGGTCGAGCGTTCCAAGGCGTCGATGCGCACCATTATCCCCCGTTTCAACACCCAACGCATGGTGATGGATTACCTCAAAACCGCTTACAGCAAGGCGATTCTCCAGAGTAGAAAACTGGCGAACAATCAGTATGAAATCGCCCGGGAGCTGGCACAGTGGAAGAAACGGGTGAACGCCTGCTGGCCCGGTCTCACTATCCGTCGCTACGACACCCCGATTACCGCAATAAAGTCAGGAGAGAAGTTGGAGATCGTCATCGCAGTGAAACTCAATGGTCTCAACCCGGGGGATGTCCGGGTTGAAGTGCTGGTGGGGACCGAGAATGAGACCGGGGGCTGCGTCCACCATCAGAGTAGACACCTCGATCAGGGGGAGGCAGCCGGAGAGGAGCAGCTCTATCGCACCCTGCTCTTACCACCGCTGGCCGGCGAACAGTTCTACCGAATTCGGATCTACCCCTTTCACACCGCCATCGGCCACCGTTTTGAGATGGGGATGATGCTCTGGGTTTGAGACTACCGCCAACACCATTACCCTTTTGATTGGAGCTAACGCTGCATCATCCGAATCAGCTTCGCCTCACCACGGGAGACATGGCAGAGATCCATCAGCTCCTCCTCTGAGGCCCCCTTTCGCGCCAACTTTAGCGCCTGTTCAAAAGACGCCTCTTCCGGGTTGCTCGTTTTTAGCGTTGTCTGCCGCTGCTGGAGCTGTTGCTGCTGCAGCTCCACCTGACGGGTCGCCTGTTCAAGCAGCGCCACCCGCTCCCCCACTGCAGCAGTGGATCGACTCAGAGAGCGGAGATCCCCCTGTAGGTTTTTAAGCTGCTCTTGCATTTGCATCCGCTCCAGCTCCTGCCGTTGATAGCGCATTAGATAGAAGAGAGCGAGGAGAAGAGTCAGGAGCAGATTGACCCCCACCACAACTGCGATGACGGTAAGTGTCACCTACTGCACTCCAACCGCAGGAGGGGTAATTTCAAGGTTGCGTCGTGAATCAAAGTCCCGTTTCGGCCCGTCGTCGGCGAGTACAATTAGGGAGACTCTACGATTTTTCTGACGCCCCTCAAGGGTTTCATTAGAGGCAATCGCACGAAACTCACCGTAACCGATGGCTGCCATTCGCTCCGGATTGACCCCCTCATTCATAAACAGGTGAACCACACTTGCCGCTCGTGCGGCCGAAAGTTCCCAATTGGAAGGGTAGACAAAAGTGTTGATCGGGACATTGTCAGTAAACCCCTCCACCTGAATATAGTTGGGGTGATCCTTAATGATCTCGGAGATATCCCCCAGGATCCTCTCGGCATTTTCTGACATTTCGGCACTGGCGCTGGGAAAAAGGAGGCTGGAGTTGATACCAATCTCGACCCAGTCTTTGTGGCGCACCACCGAGATCTTCTCATCTTTGATCAGGGGCAGCATCGTCTTCTCCACCTCATTGGCGATATTGGCAAGGTGTTTGCGTAGACGAAATTTGGTTTCGAGATCAATCAACTCTTCACCACTCATCTCGCTACTCATCTCGATGATACTCTCCTCTGCCGCGGCGCTCTTCACCGCTTCGACCTGCTTGCTCGCCTCCCTGCTCTCAGGATTGTTTTGGGTGATATCGGGATCGGGGGTCTGCACCGACTCCTCTACTTTGGTCTCAATCTTTATCGACGCCTTCGGCTGCTCTTTAAACACCTCAGAGAGGGTCTCGGTCAAGACCCGATATTTACCGTCATTGACCGAGGAGATGGCGTACATCACCACAAAAAAGGCGAAAAGAAGGGTGATAAAGTCGGCGTAAGAGATGAGCCAGCGATCGGTGTTGAGCAGCTCTTCCTCATCCCTCACTATCCTCCGTCGCGACATCGGTATCGTCGCCCCCTACTCGATAAATCCGATCAATTTGTACTCAATGCTCCGGGGGTTCTCCCCTTCAGCAATCGAGACGATCCCCTCCACCACCATATAGTCGTGCTGGCTCAAACCCCGAATGACGCTTTTCAGCTTTTGAGAGATAGGGAGCAACACCAGGTTGGCAAGACCGACCCCGTAAATGGTCGCGACAAAGGCGACGGCAATCCCGTGGCCGAGCAGGGAGGGATCGGCCAGGTTCTCCATCACCTGAATCAACCCCAACACCGCACCGATGATGCCGATGGTCGGGGTGTAGCCTCCCATCGACTCGTAGATTCTGGCGGCAGAGAGATCAAACCGCTCTCGTGTCTCCACCTCCACTTCAAGAATCGCGCGAATCGTCTCCGGCTCGTTACCATCCACCAGCAGCTGTAGTCCCCGTCGGGCGAAGGGATCCTCCTCATTTTCTGACACCGCCTCTAACCCGAGCAGACCTTCGCGCCGGGCAATATCACTCCAACTGACAATTTTGTTAACACTTTCATAACTATCGAGTTGCGGCGGGAGAAAGATCCACTTCAGGATTGAGAGCGAACGGAGAAAAACAGCGATGGGAGACTGCACCATAATCGCCCCGATACTCCCCCCAAGGACGATCAGCAGCGCCGGCTCATTGATCAGCGCCGAGTAGTGCCCCCCCTCAAAATACTGTCCCATCAGGATCGCCCCAAGGCCGATAATCAGGCCAAACAGGGTCAGGAGATCAAATACCATGATTGCTCTCCTGCAGACTCTCCGTTGTCACCTTTTTCACTGTGCCACTCTCCAGCTTATCTGCAACTGCTGTAATATGATTTTCAACCTCTGTAGTGTACACTTTTTATAGCGTGCGTGGACTCCTACCACAACTGCGGTTAAGGCTGAGCTGAGATGAGAACCGCCTTATGCAAACGGATTTTTGCCCACCAGACGCTCGACAAAGAACTGGAGCGAACCGTCTGCCACTGTCGGTAGAGGCCAGCTTTTAATCCGTGCCGCAATATCGATAAAGGCCTGCGCTCCCTGACTTTTGGGAAAGAGCTCTACCAGTGTCCTTTGGCGCTGTACCGCCTTACGCAGATAGGTGTCATAAGGGACAATCCCCGCGAGGTCGAGCACCACTTCATTAAGAAAACGATCGGTAACCGAGACCAGTTTATTAAAGAGATCAATCCCCTCCTTTCTGCCGTGTGCCATATTGGCAACCACACGAAAGCGGTGAATATCGTGGTTCTGGTTGAGAAGCTTAATCAGGGCGTAGGCATCGGTGATTGATGCCGGTTCATTACAGACCACCACCATCACCTCTTGCGCCGCACGGGTAAAGCTGGTGACGCTGTCATCGATGCCGGCAGCGGTATCCACCACCAAGAGATCAAAGTCGAGATTGAGTTCGCTAAAGGCACGAATCACCCCCGCATGTTCCGCCTGAGAGAGCTTGGCCATCCGTTGCAGACCTGACGCTGCCGGGATTACACGAATCCCTCCCGGGGCTTCGACAATGATCTCCTCCATTGTCACCTCACCATCCAGGACATGAGAGAGGTTCAGTTTCGGCTGCAGCCCAAGGGCAACATCAATATTAGCCAATCCGAGATCGGCATCCAGAATGACCGGTTTTCCTCCCTGTCGTGCCCAGGCAGCAGCGACATTGACCGATACATTGGTCTTTCCCACCCCCCCCTTGCCACTGGTGACAGCAATTACCCGAATCGGCTTTGCCTTCACCGCCCGTCGCAATCCCGAAGCCTGATCAACGGCCATTACATCGCTCCTCCCATTCTCATTGCGACCGTCTCTTCATCGGGAAGGTCACGGCTCCGCTCCTGAAGATAGGAGACGCTCTGATTGACCAGTTTATTGCTCCGTGCCGGGTGAATATCCTCTGGGACCTGCTGACCATCACAGAGATAGGCGATAGGGAGCCGGTTCTGGATCGCCACCGACAGAGAGCCGCCAAGGGCGGTGGTCTCATCCAGTTTGGTCAGCATCACCCCCGACAGTCGAGTCGCAGAGTAGGCATTGATAATCTCCTGTTGCGTCTGGAGCTGGCTCGAAGCCGAGAGCAGGGCGTAGATCTCCACCGCCTCTGCTGTTGTTCCACTACCAAGTGTCATTAACATCTCCATCTGTTCTGAGGCGAGGGCGTCACGATGGCTCACCCCTGCGGTATCGATAATCACCAGCTCTTTATCGCGGAGCAGCTCTAGGATCTGCTCCAACTCCTGTTGATCCTGAGCGACATGGACCGGTGCGCCAAGAATACGACCAAAGGTCCGTAACTGCTGAAAGGCACCGATACGGAAATTATCTATCGTCACCAGAGCCACCCGATCTGGACCGTGACGCAGGGCATAACGCGCAGCCAACTTTGCCGCAGTCGTCGTCTTTCCCACTCCGGAAGGGCCAACCAGAGCGATCACTCCCCCCTTGTCGATAATATTATCATGAGTCACCTGAAGGCGTGACGCCAACCCCTGCATCGCCTGACGCCAGTTACCACTCATACTCTCACTAAAACGGACCTCTTCGCTCAACTCTCTGCTCAAGGCGCTGCTCAGACCGAGCTGGAGCAGGTTCTGCATCAACGGCACATAGAGGGGGTGACGGTTTTTCAACTCCCCCCATGCGAGACCATTGAGCTGATTGACGACCAGATTACGCAGTGAGTGCAGCTCTTCACGCATAGCATTAAGAGAGGGATCCTGAAGCCAATGCTGCTCAGAGCCACCACTGCTACTCTTCGTCGGCTTGGGAGAGGGGCGGGATGAGAGCGTTTGCTGTGGTGCAGAGCGCTGTTTCAACTGCGTCAGTATATCGACATCATCCGCCTCAGCGCTATCAGAGGGGCGAGGCCGCTCTGGCGCTGCCTGTTCTGCCCCATTTCCGGCAAAAAGTCTCGAGACGGAAGCGCTGCCAGAGCGCCCCTGCTCTTGCCGCGGCCACGCACTCTCTTTGACCACTTCGGTCGAGCGCATCGATGAAGAGAGCGGCTGGGGACGGGTGGGGGCCGCCTCCTGTGCCATCTTGGTCACAAGATTGGCATCATAATCGATTGCAGCGACCACTTCTACACCACCCTCGACCCGACGATTAGAAAGAATCACCGCATCAGGCCCCTGCTCATCTCTGACCATCTGGATTGCACTGCGCATATTGGGTGCAACATAGCGTTTAATCTTCATATTCTGCCT
>JADFYS010000080.1 GCA_015232955.1 Gammaproteobacteria bacterium | reverse complement strand
GATCGCAACTATAATCAGGATCGCTCCAGTATCATCGACTTTCCCGAATCCCGGCTTCTGGTCCTTGCTGACGGTATGGGCGGTCGCAAGGGGGGAGAGATGGCATCACAGCAGATGGTCGATACCGCAACCGAACTCCTTCAGCTGGAGATTCGCCCGATCCAACATGTGCGCCAATTTTTTCTAGAGGCGATTAACACCACCCACCTCACGATAGTCGATCACGCCCACTCTATGGGCTACGAGCAGATCCCGGGAACCACCTGTGTTCTCGTTTTGCTCCAGGGCAACCGTATCTACTGGGCACACGCCGGAGATAGCCGTTTCTATCTCATTCGTGACCGTAACATTCATCTGCGTACCCGCGATCACTCCTATGTCGAGTATCTGCGCAGCCGCAAAGGGCTGAGCGAAGCCGAAGCCAAAAAGCACCCGGAGCGCAACCGCATCACCCGCTGTATCGGTTACCGCAAAGAGATCCCGCAGATCGAGTTTGGCGGACCGATGAACATCAAAACCGGGGATCAGCTCCTCCTCTGTACCGATGGTCTCTGGGGTTCGCTCGATGACAGGGAGATCATCGCCCATATGGAGGAAAAAACCTCGCTCCAGCAGCGGCTGGAGGCTCTGGCCGATCTTTCAGAGCGGGGGTGCCGACCCCACTGTGACAACATTACGGCGATCGCACTCGAAGTTGAGGAGACAGCACCGACAGCGGTGCGCACCCCCTCTGCCCGTGATGAGAAGATAGAGGGGAGTCGTATCGGAAAATCGGAGATGAAAACCGCTCTCGACAACATCTATGATGTGATCAAGACCTATGAGCAAGAGATTAAAAAGAAAAAATAGAACCAAGCGCCCCGCGCCCCTCGCACCAAACCTAACCTATCCATCAACAGAACTATCCAACCCGACTCAGGAGTAGCAATGCGCCCCAGTAAACGCCAGGCCGATGAACTTCGACCCGTCACCCTTACCCGCCACTATACCAAACACGCTGAAGGTTCGGTGCTGGTGGAGTTCGGAGATACCAAGGTGATCTGTAACGCCTCGATTGAGGAGCGGGTCCCCCACTTTCTCCGGGGGAAAGGGAGCGGCTGGGTCACCGCCGAATACGGCATGCTCCCGCGCTCGACCGGCAGACGGATGGGGCGAGAGGCGGCTCAGGGCAAACAGGGGGGAAGAACGCTGGAGATCTCGCGCCTCATCGCCCGTTCTCTCCGTGCCGCTACCGATCTCGTTGCCCTCGGTGAGCGCACCATTACCGTCGATTGTGATGTCATTCAGGCCGATGGCGGAACCCGCACCGCAGCGATCACCGGCGGCTATGTCGCTCTGGTCGATGCTGTACGCCACCTGCTCCGGAAAAAGAGGATCAAAACCGACCCCCTCCACGGCCAAGTCGCTTCGGTCTCGGTCGGGATCTGGGAGGGAACCCCTATTCTCGATCTCGACTACCGTGAAGACTCCTCTGCCGAAACCGATATGAATGTGGTGATGAATGATGGCGGCGCCTTTATCGAGGTTCAGGGGACTGCCGAAGGGCACGCCTTTCGCCGACAAGAGCTGGATCAGATGCTCGCCCTTGCGGAGAAAGGGGTGGCAGAGCTGATAGCACTGCAGCAACAGGTACTTCACGGAGGGAGTCACTGATGAGCCGTGTAGTTCTCGCCAGCGGTAACAAGGGGAAGGTGCGTGAGATGAACGCCCTATTGGCTCCCACCGGCCTCGAAGTGCTCCCCCAGACCCAGTTTGGGGTGGCAGAGGCGGTGGAAGATGGCCTCACCTTTGTCGAAAATGCCCTGATTAAGGCACGCAACGCCTGCCGTCACACCGGACTGGCGGCCATTGCCGACGACTCTGGACTGGAGATAGACGCCCTGCAGGGGGCACCGGGGATCTACTCGGCCCGCTTCGCAGGAGAAGGTGCAGATGACACCCAAAACTGGCAGAAGGTGCTGGAAGAGCTGGAAGGGATCCCCCTCGCAGAGCGCGGTGCCCGTTTTCAGTGTCTGTTGGTCTATCTGCGCCACGCCGAGGATCCAACGCCTGTCATCGCACAGGGGAGTTGGCAGGGGACGATCCTCGAAAGCCCGGCGGGGGAAAACGGCTTCGGTTACGACCCGATCTTTTTTCTCCCCGATCAGCGCTGTAGTGCGGCACAACTCGCGCCTGAACTCAAAAATAGTCTCAGCCATCGCGGCCAGGCACTACAGCGACTGCTGCAGCTGCTCTCCGCTCGCAGCTGATCGAGGATCATAGCAGCGTCATCTCTTGCCACCCCGCCACTTCACCACCCCCATCCCCCTCGCCCTCTATCTCCACTACCCGTGGTGTCTGCAGCGCTGCCCCTATTGCGACTTCAATAGCTATGTCGGCAAGATAGATGACACGGGGTACTGTGATCAGCTGATCCGGGATCTCGACCTCAACCTGCCCCGAATCTGGGGGCGACGACTCCGGTCGATCTTTATCGGTGGCGGGACCCCCAGCCTTCTCTCGCCCGCGGCGTTGACCGTGCTACTGCAGCAGATTCGTTCCCGCCTCAACCCCCTACCCACCACCGAAGTGACGCTGGAGGCGAACCCCGGAACCGCCGAACAGGGCCGGTTTCACGGCTATCGCCAAGCAGGGGTCAACCGCCTCTCGCTCGGAATACAGAGCTTTGATGACCATCAACTGCAGAACCTTGGCCGCATCCACGACCGCAAACAGGCGTTCGCCGCCATCACCATGGCGCAGCAGGCGGGATTTGGTGCCATTAACCTTGATCTGATGTTTGCCCTTCCCCAACAGGGGGTTACGGCGGCACTCGACGATCTCCGACAGGCGATCGATTTCGGGGTGGAACATATCTCGTGGTACCAGCTCACCATCGAAGGGGATACCCCCTTCGCCCACAAACCTCCCCCCCACCTCCCCCAGGATGAGCAGATCTGGGAGATCGCAACCGCAGGTAGCGAGCTGTTACAGCAGCACGGCTACCATCAGTATGAGGTCTCCGCCTTCGCCCGGGAGGGTTTCGAATGCCGCCACAACCGCAACTACTGGCAGTTTGGCGACTATCTGGGTCTCGGGGCGGGGGCTCACAGCAAGATCACCCATTTTGAGACCGGTGTAATTGCGCGCGAATGGCGCCAGCGCCATCCCCGGCACTACCTTGAGGCGACCACGATAGAGGCGTTCCGCCAGGGGAGTGAGGAGCTGAGCAGAGAGGAGACTATCGCCGACTTTTTTCTCAACGCTCTCCGTCTCAACGAGGGGGTGGGAAGGGCCATTTTTGAGGAGAGAACCGCCCTTCGCTGGGAGGAACTCACCCCGCTGCTAACAGAGGCAAAAACCCTGGGTCTACTTGAACCAATAGAGGATAGCGCCATTCCGACCCGTTTAGGGCGGGATCACCTCGATGATCTGCTGCAGATCTTTATCACCAGTAGTGGCTAGCGGCAGATCCCCTCAATTCTCTCTGCCCTTGTGTATACCCAACAATATAGGGCCCCACACCCAGTTTAATCTGAACTGTTGTCCACCGAAAAAGGGTGTTATCATCGATTCTCGAAGAGAGAAACGGTGTGCTGCTAGAGCCATTTAACACGGGCAATGAACCCATTTAGAGGAAAAAAATGAAGACCAATACAGAGCTGGCTCTCCGTGCCGCCCGTTTTCTGGAAGAGCATCAAGAGACCATCGCCGCCACCGCGACCGGCGATGCGTGGCAACAGAACCCCCACTGGATCGAGCGCTACGGTGAAGCAGGGAGGGCACGCTGTTACGACGATGCCGGCTTCCACCTCACCCATCTCCGTCAAGCGGTACAGAGTGACAGCCCCAACCTCTACCACAGCTATCTTGAGTGGGGGCGGGAACTCCTGATTAACCTCAAACTTGATGGTGATGATATCTCACGCTTTATGCAGGTCATTTCTGATTCCCTACCACAGATCACCGGTGAAGAGGAGAGTATCGCCAGAATTCGCAGCTTAATCGACTCAGGCGAGGCGTATCTCGAACAGCACCCCTACTGTGGGGAGATGAGTTTCATGCCGAGCGAGGGGCCTCTGGCAGAGCTGGCGGCAAGATATCTGCAACTGGTGCTGGCGCTAAAGCGCAAAGAGGCGTGTCAACTGATTATGAAGGAGGTCGATAGCGGGCTATCCATTCGCGATATCTATCTTGAGCTATTTCAACCGGTGCAGCGAGAGGTGGGGCTACTGTGGCAACGCAACCAGATCAGTGTCGCCGCTGAACACTACTGCACCGCCACCACCCAGTGGGTCATGTCCCAGCTCTACCCGATGATCTTCTCCGAAAATGAGCCGGAGCGGCGGGTATTGACCACCTGTGTTGGCGGAAATCTCCACGAAATCGGTATCCGCATGGTGGCCGATCTGTTTGAACTCTCCGGCTGGGATTCGATGTTTGTCGGTGCCAATATGCCCCTGGCCGGAATCCTCGACGCCATCGACGAGTTTGAGCCACATCTTCTCGCCATCTCGGTCACCCTCACCACCCATCTACCGCAGCTGGAGGAGGTGATCGCAACGGTTCGTCGTAGCCACACCCCACAGCAGCTCCCGATTATGGTGGGGGGCCTCCCCTTTCATTATGAACCCAACCTCTGGCAGCAGATCGGTGCCGACGCCACGGCGATCGACGCTGAACAGGCGGTCAACACTGCGATCGAACTCCTCGAACATAGCGCCTAGCTCTCCCGCCTATGAGCCTGAGTCAGAACACCCAAGTGGGGATCGCCCTCGCCTGTAACCGGGAGGGGAGTATCCTCCGTGTTCTTCATCATCAACTCCCTCTCGACACCCCGCCAGAGGTGGGTAGACTTTGGAGCACTCTTATCGAAGAGTGGTGCCTGAGCAAAGCACTCGACTTTCACAGCCATGTAGTCACCTTTGGCATCGCCTTTGGCTGGGAGTTGACCGTCAGATCAGACCATAAGAGTGAAAACCTCTATGTTAACGGTCTGATGCAGAACGATGAGTTCATCATCATCGGCGCCATCGACCCCCACGGCATGGAGCAGCTCTGCTCAGAGATGATGTCTCTCGGCAATAGTCAGATTAACACCATCCGCGAGCTGCACCGCAATCGGCGCGCCTCTCTGAAGAGCGACGAGAACACTCCCCCGCCAATACCGACACCGCTGCAACCACCATCGCTGCAACTCCCCATACCGAGTCATGGCGAGGAGGAGTTTACCGAACTTTCGCAACTCAACAACGAGCTGAGCAGCGTCCAGCGGGAGCTGATGCGCAAAAACAAGCAGCTGCAACGGCTGCTGAGAGAGAAGGATCGGCTGATGCAGCAGGTGGAGGAGATGGCATCACGGGCAGAGGAGGCGAACCGCGCCAAAAGCGAATTTCTCGCCAATATGAGCCACGAGATCCGTACCCCGATGAATGCGATAATCGGTCTGAGCCACCTCTGTCTTCAGACCCAGATGACAGTCAAACAGCGCGACTATATCCACAAGGTCCACCACTCCTCCACCGCTCTGTTGCGGATTATCAACGATATCCTTGACTTCTCGAAGATCGAAGCGGGGAAACTCGATATGGAGGAGATCGAGTTCACCCTCGAAGAGGTGATCGGTAATCTCTCGTCACTGATGGCCCTGCGTGCCCAGGAGAAAAAACTGGAGCTAGTGACCGAAACCGCCCCCAACATCCCTGCGGTGCTCATGGGTGACCCCCTCCGCCTGGGACAGATCCTGATCAACCTCACCAATAATGCGATCAAATTTACCGAAGAGGGGGAGATCACCATCGCCACCGAAGTTATCGATGGCGATGACGAGTCGATTGAACTCCGCTTTAGCGTCCACGATACCGGGATCGGGATGACCCCGGAACAGGTAGACAAACTCTTTCAGGCCTTTAATCAGGCCGACAACTCTATCACCCGCCAGTACGGCGGCACCGGCCTCGGTCTGGTGATCTCAAAACGGCTGGTGGAGATGATGGGGGGGGAGATCACGGTTGAGAGCGAAGCGGGTCGGGGAACCTCCTTCATCTTCAACGCCCGCTTTCACCTACCACAGCAGGCGGTACGGACCCAGTTTATCCCCACATTTGACCTGCGGGGGATCCGTGTCCTCGCGGTGGATGATAACGCCAGCGCCCTGCGGGTGATGCGCGACTATCTCATCTCCTTCTCCTTTCGGGTTGAGACCCTCAGCCGGGGGCAACCGGTGCTCGAACTACTGCAACAGGCCGAGGCTGAGGGAGACCCGTTTGAACTGATGGTGATGGACTATATGATGCCGGGGATGGATGGTCTGACCGTCAGCTCCGAGGTCAAAAAGAGCCCCCTCCTCCGCCAGCCACCCCGGATCATTATGGCCACCGCCTACGGTGATGATGGTGTGGTCAAACGGGCGATGGATGAGGTGGGGGTAGACGGTTTTCTGGTAAAACCGATCAACCAGAGCCTGCTCTTTGCCGGCGTGATGGAGGCGTTCGGCCAGAGCAGTGACAACGGCCAGCCGTCGCAACACCAGCTGAGCAATGAGTCGGAGGCGATGGAGGCGATCTCCGGTGCCAAAATTTTGCTGGTAGAGGATAACGAGATCAACCAACAGGTGGCACAAGAGCTGCTGCAACAGGCCAATGTCAGCGTAGATCTCGCCAACAACGGCAAAATCGCTCTGGAGATGATTGAGGAGCACCACTACGACGGGGTGTTGATGGATATGCAGATGCCGGTGATGGACGGACTGACCGCCACCCGCCTTCTGCGTGAAAACCCGAAGCGGCGTCAGCTACCGGTGATCGCCCTCACCGCCAACGCCACCGGCGGGGATCAGGAGCGCTGCCTCGAGGTGGGAATGGTCGGCTACATCTCAAAGCCGTTCAGCCCGACCCAGCTCTACACCACCCTCGCCCACTGGATCAAACCGGCGCAGCCCCAACCACTCAACCCCCCTGTTGCGGATGAGCGAACCTTTGCCCCGAGCGAAGATCTCCCCCCCTACCTGAAGCAGCTGCAGCAGATCGATGCCCAATCCGGTATGAGCCGGGTGGGGGGACGGATCGACGCCTACCTCTCCCTGCTGCGAAAGTTCCAAGAGAATCAGGCCAACGCCCCCGAACTTATCGCCACCGCACTCAGTTGTGACGATCGCCTCCTCGCCGAGCGGACAGCGCACACCCTCAAAGGGGTGGCCGCCACCATCGGTGCCGATAGCCTCCACCTTCTGGCCCGGGAGCTTGAAAGCGGGATTCACAGGGGCGACAGCGCAGAGGCGCTCGAACCGCAACGGCAACGACTGCAGCAGCTCCTGACTGAAATCAACCACAACATCCGCGAGGTGAGCGCAGTCGCTGCAGCCGACGCCCCCGCCACGCACCATCAGAAAAAAGAGGCCCATCAAGGGGAGATCCTCAGCCTGATCTCAAAAGCTGAAGAGGAGCTAAAGGCGTTTGATGCCGAAATAGAGAGCACACTCCGAACACTCCACCAGACCAGGCTCCCGCAACCAGCGGAGGCGTTACTGCAACAGATCTCCGCCCTGACTGAAAATTACGACTATGAAGGGGCGCTGCTCCTGTTACAACAGAAGCTGATCCCAGTGATCAAAGATTCGGAATGAGCTTCACTAATCAACTCTATCCGCTGGAGCTGGCCTTCGTCCCCGATCACGATCCGGGACTGGTCATCGTCTCTCTCCTCTTTGCACTCTGTGGCACCTATACCGCCCTCGCCATCCTCGGCCCGATCCGTGGTGCCACCACTGCGTTTAAGCGCGGCCTCTGGCTCACCTTTGGCAGCCTCGCTCTCAGCGGTGGCATCTTCGGTATGCACTTTGTCGGGATGATCGCCTACCGTCTCCCCATACCGGTCCACTTCGCAACCGACCTCACCCTCCTCTCCTTGCTCCCGGCACTCCTCTCTTCGGCACTCATGCTCTATCTTCTCGGCATCCGCACCCCATTCGGGCGCAGATCCAACCGTATTATGGCGAGCGTGGTCCTGGGGGTGGGTGTTGCCGCCATGGACTACACCGCCATGAAGGCGATGCAGCTTGAAGCGACTATGATCCTCAACCCGCTGCTCTTCACCCTAGCGCTCATCACCACCCCTATTCTCTCTACCATCGCCCTCAACAGCCGTCCTCTCGCCCAACGGTTAGAGGGGAAATTCCCCCTCTTCAGCCGCTTTCTCAGCCCGTTTATTCTCGCCGGAGCCATCGCCTCACTCCACTATCTGATGCTGGCAGCAACCCGCTTTTTCCCGGGTGGA
>JADFYS010000007.1 GCA_015232955.1 Gammaproteobacteria bacterium | reverse complement strand
CCATGGGGGCTTGACGATGGCGTCCATGCCATCGACACCCGTCAATCGGGTAGCGGACATCCCTTCGCAGTCACTAAACTTAATAGCATTGACCCAAGACTGATTTCAGAATTTCTCAAAACCACCAACTCACTCAACTAATGTTTAAGATACTCCTGAATCCGCATATAGTCCTCGATATAGTCCACTTCAGCCCAGAACTTGCCAGCAATATCGCGCACAAATACCTGTTCGCCTCTATCTACAGTGCGATAGATGATCTCCTCCCACCAGCAGCCGTAATCTTCGGTGGCGATACTCTCTAGCATCTGTTGGCGAAAGGAGATTAAGCTCTCTCCCTCAAGCAGACCGATACCGACATACTCACCAGTGGTCTCTTCATTGCTCAACTCCTTGCCGTAACGGATGAGAAGATCATCCTGCCACTGAAAACGGTAATCAGCATCCTCAATTCGGGTGGAGTCTGAAAGCATCGTTGGAGAGCGATCCTCGGCGAGGATCTCGGTCATCACCGAATCATCGAAAAAGACATCACCATTCATAATCAGGACCTTCTCCCCTGTCGCCAGAAAATCACGCGCAAACCAGACAGAGGAAATGGAGTTGGCGATGCGGTAGAAAGGGTTGAAATAGCGGGCGTACGGGAGACCCTCCAGGGCGTTAATCACAAACTTCTCCTGATAGCCGGTGACCACGGCGATCTGTGAAATCCCCTTGCGGATAAACTGCTCTACCGTGCGCCGTATTAGTGGTGTGCCGGCGACATCGACGCAACACTTCGGTTGGCCATGAAGGTGACGACTAATTCTGCTACCCACTCCGGCAGCCATGATCAATACTCTCATTTTCTCTCCATTTTATAATAAGCAAACAGCGCATCGACCAAGATATCGGTGTAGCGCTCATCCATATTCCCCATATGGGCGACACGAAAGATCTTCTCCCGCATGCTACCCCCATTGGGAGCAACTGCAATCTGATACTCCTGCTCAAGCCGGTTGACGATTTCCAGCGCCGAGCGACCGTCCGTCGGGGTGAGGGTGGTCATGGCATTGGGCATATGGGGGGTATATTGTGCAAGGGGGAGGGGCTGGATGGCATCGCGAAAATAGTGGGCGACCCGTGCCGCCTGTCGCTGATGCGTGCCAATCCCATCGCGCAGTAACTGTCGAAGCCTGGCATGAAGCTGAAGCAGAATCGTCACTGCCGGTGTAAAAGGGGTCTGTCCACGGAGACCGTCCCTTAGATATGCATTGAAGTCAAAATAGAGTGAACGCTGCGCAGTCACCCTTGCAATGGCACGAGGTGAGAGGATCACCATCGACAACCCCGGAGGGAGCGCTAACCCTTTATGCGAGCTGACGATCACCACATCCATATGGTGCTGATCCATATCGAGAGGATCGGTGACAAACATACTGATGGCATCCACAATATGGAGTAACCCATGTTCGTGACAGAATCGGCCCACTGCCTCCATCGCGTAGAGGTGACCGAGAGAGGTCTCATGGGCATTAATGAGCAGTGTATCGCATCCGGACGAGGGTTGCAGAACGGAGGTATCTGCAAGGTTCTCCCCCCACCCGATAGGAATGGAGCGGTGGGACAGGTTGTGCAGCGCACAGATGTCGACAAATCGCTGCCCAAAACCGCCGCCATTGACGACCAGAGCAGAGTTGTCTGCTCCCAGCAGATTTTGTACCGTCGCCTCCATCGCCGCTGTCCCGGATGCGGTGAGAAAGAGCACCCGACTCCCCTCAGGGGCATTGACCAGTTGCAACAGGGCAGACTCACACTCCAGAGTAATCTCTGAAAACTGTTGATTGCGAAAGTAGGGGGTCTGAGTCGCCCCTATCCTCAATGTCTCGGAATACATCCGAACTGGCCCCGGGGTAAATATCGCCATCTCAACCATCTCCCGCAAACGCCTCTCCTCCTGTAAATAACGAGCTAGCGGTGCAATTTCCATTTGACAGAGAGAACTTTCACCCAACTCGCCAAGATCCTGGTACTGTCGGTGGTGAGAGAGATCACTATAGTCCCCCAAATCGACCGAGCACCAACGGTGGCCCCAGCCACGGAAGGTGAGATGAGAGGCGAACCCCGACAGGGACGATAGCCTCTGCTGCAACGGCCGCAACTCCGACTCCGACATCGGTTGCAGAGTATATCCGGATAGATCCTTCTGGTAGCGGACAAAACCTAAATGGAGATGATTACTACCGACAGCGAGATGTAACAGGTAATCAGCATCACCAAAATCGACATAGAACCCAAACATCTGTTGCCTCTGACTGCCGCCACCATACCAGTGGCGACACATCTCCCGGGTGAACGGTCGCCCGTTGACCACCTCACTCTCCACCGGCCGGAAGCTGTAAATCTCACACAGTTGTTCCCGAAGGTTCAGCAGAAAACGGTAGAGCCGATCCCCCTGAAAACCACTACTATCACCATAGCGCTCTGCGTAAGTGGCAAATAGAGCTGGGTCCAGTTGGTGTCTGTGACACGCATCCAGAAGATCTCTCCCCCCCTCCCTCTCCCGAAACACCGAAACCACTCTATCTTCGCTAAAGGTTGTGAGTGAATTACGCAGAATGCGATACAGCTCACCCTCCCGTCGCAGTAGCTGTACTAGCTGATGTCCCCCATTCTCATAAGGGTGAAGGGTCACTCCGCGAGACCCTTCCAGTTTCCGAGCATGAACTGCATCGATCCGCTCATCTGTGGAGAAGTAGATCGCCACTTTGGCCCTTCTCGAACTTCCATTTTCACTATAGAGCAGCCCGAGATCGAGCCATTTCCGCTCGAGATCCCCCGGGATTGCTGCAATCTCCTCAGGCCATCGATTGTCACCGTGTTGCTGACGCTGCTGTTGATCAAGAAAGGTCTGAGGAGAGAAGGCGATGATCTCATCCGCAGCTATGAGGTGGCCAACCACCAAGGCCGCATATCCCCCCATCGAATTCCCCAAGCAGACAACCCGCCGATAACCACGCTGTCGGCAGAGATCCCGAAGATAGTCTGCCGTCCCCTCCAGAGTTGTACTCACACCCGGCATCCCCTGGTGATACCACGACTGGGCAAAGTCCCGAATAAATATTTTATCTACCGCAAACCCTCGGGTAATCTTAAAAAATTCAAAAGGGAAGAGACCCAATGCACCACTAATACCGGCAAAGGTGATTAACAGCGTATCCGAACCCGACGAAAAATCAGTCGCGTACGGGGAGCTTTGATCCAGAATATCGGCCTGAAACTGACTATCCACGAGGTACTACTCCTTTTATTCGGTAGACATCACCGGTATTTGTACTCAACACCCCCGGCTGACACGATTGGGTATCTCCAACAGTGGTACCCAGGGCAAAGTAGAGGTCACCCTCTAACATCTCAAAAGATCGGGCAAAGGCCGGGCTACGAAATTGCAGCAGTTTGTGCCACTGCAAGGGAGAGTGATCCGCAGAATCCAACACCTTCACCGTAAAGCCGTGGCGATCCTCACTCGCTAAGAGCAGGTATATACGCCCTTCCAGTCGTAACAGATCCCATGGACGATAGTTATCCGGAAGCGTAACCTCTTCTACCCTCAATTCTCCTCCACTCATTGTTGCATGATAGAGACCAAAGGGGAGAGCCTGATGATCATTATGGGTGTAAGCCCCGATGTAGAGAAGAGATGAGCCAAAAGGGGTAGGCTTGATGATCTTCTTGTCGCGACTGTAATAGAGCGAAGGTGACGGAAACATTCTCGATGAAGTAAGCTCTTCCCTTGGGTGGAAAGCGACTGTATCTGAATTCAACAACTCATAGACAGCGTGATAATCCTCCCCCTCATCCAGGAGCTGTTTCCGTTTCTGATAGCCGGGAAAGGGTTTGGTTACAAAGAGTCGTTGCGGAAATTTTAAGAAACCATAGGCGCGGTACTTTCCCAGATGAACAATTTCCCAGTGCTCTCCACGGTCTGCCGAATGGGCAACAGATGCCCCATGAGTGGTTCCCAATGCACTCCAGAGCACTCCATTAAAACTCTCCATCGCATAGTTGTGCAACCCTTTACGGATATTTCGATACTGTATCCACTCCTCCCCCTGCAGACGGTAAAAGTTACCAAAGTCCCAGCTTTGGGTAGCATCATGCCCCGGTATATAGAGTTCGCCATCGAGAAGTGCAAAATTATCAATCTGCTCCTCGGCAACAGCTGCTGAGATCAGAAATCGCGCACGCTTCGGGTCATAACGGACCAGCGGAACCGGACCGGCGTTGGCGGCCGGAAGACGATTACTACTGTTACCACCACCAAAATAGATCTCTCCCCCATAAGTCTGCATATCCCAGACATTGCGCGGGTAGATCTCATCTATATAGATATTTCGTAGGGGGTTGCCTATCTTCTCCAACCGTGCAGTCATATCAGCTGACTGCTCATCCTTCTCTTGCTGTGCCAGATGTTGCTCAACCACCCGTTTAAAACGGTGTAACTCGCCCAGATCCAACTCAACCCCATCCAGACTATCTATTATCGCCCGCAGGAGCAGACTGTTATTTGAAAATGCCTTCTGCTGTCGCTCAGTCCATGAGTAACGGCCACGACAGTAGTGTTGCGAGAGCAGTTGATCCTGCTTCTGATACTGCTCGAGGACCCTTCTCATCACGCCAACACCCTGAAGAGAGATCTCCTCCAGATTGAGCCATGGCGGGGAGAGATGCCGATATTGACCAAGTGAAACTATCTCAACGCCATCCCCGGCAACCGTTGCCAGACGGTTCCAAAAGCTCTCTGCGCCATAAATTGAGTTCAGTAAAGCATCAAGCTGCTTCTGCGAAGTCGGTAAAGGCGCCTCGGGGCCACTTCCCTCCTTCAGTAGATATTCCGCCCATCTCCCCTGCCCTTCCATACTCCAGCGGTTATTGAACATGGTATAACCGTACTGAATAAGGTGAAAAAACTCATGCAGAGGAGTCAAGGTCTTGTCAATAAGGTCAACCGATAATTTCATCACCAAAGCGTGATTCTCTCTATCGACTACATCACTAGCCGCTCCATTCACTCTCAAAGGTATAAAATGAATATCAATGGTCCGGGCGTGGTGACGAAATCGGGGTTGCTGCAGAGGATGGATAAAACCGAGCTGATCCGTAAAAATCTGGGAGACCAACACCAACTGTCCGGCAATCTCCTCTACATAATCTGGGATGCCGCTATCATCACGATCAAGCTGATGGTGTTGTGGTAGCGCCAAGCGACCATGGGTGCTATACAAAAGACGAAACTCTTCCAGTTGGTAGCTCTGATCCAGCTCTGCCCGATAGGATGACGCAGCGGAGCTGTATTCTGTGACGCATAACAGCAACAGAAAGAGAGGTGCAGAGTAATAGCGTCGATATAGAAGAGAAATGTATCTCACAAAATTAAAGACTTATTCATTCAACCTAAAACCGGAAATTGGACACCGTAAGGGTTGAATTTGGGATATAGATGAGGCGTTTTGAAACGAATTCAAAAGTTCACATGCAAGATTTGACGACATCACCCGTCTCATCCTTTAGCTCACTCTCCCGCCACGAGCCGGAACTTTTCAGATCCACCCCCATGCCAAAGTAGAAGCAGTGATTAAGCTCCTCAAAAGATCTCGCAAAAACGGGATAATTAAAAGAGATTAGACGCTGCGCCTCCTCTTTTGCACCCTCCCCCTGTAGCGTGCGGCGATAAACTGCAATCTCAAACCCCTCGCCCTCTTCGCTCGAAACAAGAATATAGAGGTGACGACCACGAACCAGAATATCTCTCGGGGTGCTACTCTCGGCAATGGGCACTCGAGTGACCCTCAATTGACTGTTCACCATCTGCGCCCGATAGAGGGCTATTGGTTTACTCTGATGGTCATTATGCTTGTAAGCGCCAATGTAGTACGACTCGGAGTCGAGCGCCACACTTCTGGTGATTTTAAGAGAGCCAGAACGGTTAAAATCGGTCTGAGGGAAAAGGTCATAGGCGTTGAGATCAAAACGCGCAGAGAACCCCTGACCCTCTACCCACTGGGTGATCGCGAGATTTTTCGGTCGCGACGGGTTAAACAGTTTGTGGGCAAAGAGTTGATCGCCCACTTTCAGCAATCCATACACCCTGCCAGAGCCGTGAGAGTGTGAAGTCCAGCTCTTGCCGCCATCACCACTACTCATCACGGCCCCGACCTTATTCAGACCGATCGCGGTAAAGATCTGCCCCCTATGGAGGAGTAGATCATAAACATGAAGCGCCTTGGGCAGGGTACGCACCTTCTGCCACCGGTTGCCATCATTGACATAGAAATTCCCAAAATCCCATTTTTCCGTTGCGTCATGGCCCGGGATATAGAGCTTGCCATCCTCCAGACGAAACAGGTCGATCTGTTCATCTTTAACAATATAGTCAACAATAAACTTTCCGGTTTCAGGTTCAAGATAGAGCAGTGGAACGGGGCCAGCATTTTGTGCCGGACCTCGATTGCTGCTGTTGCCGGCACCGAGGTAAATCCGTCCCCGAAAAAGCTGCATATCCCAGATATTCCGGGCGTAGATCTCTTCACCATCGGGATATTTATAGACAAAAGGGTTACCCAAAAACTGAAAGCTGCTCTCCGCCTGCAACAGCAGCGGCAAGAACAGCAGTAGAGAGAAGAGACGCATCCCGGAAAAAGATAGCACTCCCCTCATCGGCTCTGCTCCAGGGCATCGACAAAAATACGCAATCCATGATCCAGATCTTCATGAGAGATGGTCAACGGCGGAAGGAGCTTTACCACATGATCTCTCGCACCCACCAGTTCCAGTATCAGTTGATGGCGAAAACAGTACTCTCTCACCGCAAGTGCCCGTTCTGGAGTAAGTTCCACACCAAAAATCATACCGCACCCTCGCACTGTCTCTTCTATTGCACTCAATGCAGAGGCTATGAGCTGCCCCTTCTCCTTTATCTGATTCGAAAAAAGTTCCTCCTGCCAGTAACCACGAAGCGCTGCGCTGGCGGCGACAAAAGAGAGATTATTGCCGCGAAAGGTTCCGCTATGCTCCCCCGTCTTCCACTGATCCAGCGCCTCCCTGAAAAGAAGTAGCGCCAGAGGCATCCCCCCGCCCACCGCTTTGGAGAGGGTCACAATATCGGGAACGATCCCTGCCCGTTCAAAACTGAAGAAATCACCCGTCCTGCCGTTTCCCACCTGAATATCGTCAACGATCATCAGGATATCGAGCTCATCACAGAGCAAGCGCAGCCCCTGAAGAAATCGGGTTGATGCCACATGGACACCGCCGTCTGCCTGAACGGTTTCGAGAATGATTGCCGCCGGAAGCTCGATACCACTCACCTCGTCACAGAGCATCTGTCGTAAAAGTTGCAGAGCGTCACAGCCATCGAGATAGTTTTCATAGGGAAAAAAGCTGACCTGCCCCGAAGATGCGGTGAAGGTGGATTTATAGTATTTGTTTGCGGTAACCTCCAGCGCCCCCTGGGTCATCCCGTGAAAGGAGCGGGTAAAGGCAATAATATGGTTTCTCTGCTTCACCTTGCGTGCCAGTTTTAATCCGGCCTCAACCGCGTTGGCGCCGCTGGGTGCGCAGAGCTGTACCTTGTAATCGAGTTGTCTCGGTTTAAGAATGATCTCGTCAAGGGCGGTCAAAAGATCGAGCTTCGCCCAGGTATCCATATCCATGGAGTGCATAATCCCATCTTCCTCAAGGTAGGTGATGAGCGCACGCTTGATGAGGCTGTTGTTATGACCATAGTTCACTGTACCGGCACCGGTAAAGAAGTCGAGAAAGCGGTTGCCATCAACATCCACGAGATGACTCTCTTTTGCCGAGACAAAGGTTGCTGGAAAGCTCTTGTTATAACTGGCTATTTTTGATTCGATCACGATTCACCATTCCCAAAAATAATTTTCACTTACTGACCCACGGTCTTGCCTGTTTGAGACAGAGGCGACCCTCGGCGCTCACTTTAAACTCCACCTCCATCGCAAACTGCGAGCGCTCCTCTTGCGCGATATCGTATCGCTGCAAGAAGTGGTCATGGATCTGTTCAAGGTGAGAGATTAACTCATCGAGCTGCTGTTGCTTCAGGATCGTTGTCCCTGATTTCATACGGTTGGAGTGGCGCAAATACTGTGTTACCCACTTTCCCTGAAGTTCCCCCTCCACCACCAGAATTTCCTCGGGTATCGATTCGGATTCGGGGTTGGTCACCAGCAGCTCTCCCGGTTGCAGATTGAGATAGAAGCCCCGCTTGCGATCATTGAAGATATTTTTGGTCACCCCGATGCCGTTGGCCCGCTCATCCCGATATCGGGGATAGATGACGACCCCCATCATCGTCTTCAGATGATTGATGTTGTAAAATTCCCTCTCTTCAAATGCCCTGGCATTCCATACACTTGACCACACCTTCAACAGCGTCTTCGCCAGTGGCTGCTCATACTGTTTGTGAGAGTATGAGTCGTATAGACCTGCCCCGGAGAAGCCGGCAAGATCCTCATTATTGGTACTCGAACGACACCTGAGTACACTCTTGTCGGGATACGATTTCACAATCTTCTGGAGATGGGATCTCATCCATGAGGGTATCGCCCCCTTTCTTAGCTTTTTGCGAAAGCGCTTTAACTCTAACGCCACCTCACCCTGATCTGAGGCGTGATGAATATCGCGAATCAACCGTTTCGCTGCCTGATAAAAGCCGTTGTGCTCCATAAAGGCATGGTAGTAATAAAAGGGGAGCGCTTCCCCATCCGGAACCGTGCCCCGGGGCAACAGATTGAGAAGTTCACCCAGATTTGCGGCCTTTGTACCGTAGGCGCTGGCATCTGCTGCGGAGAGCTTACTCAACCTCTCGCTGCTCTTCACCCTGAGATCGGCTGCCGGCTCGATCACCTTCCGGGGATGGGTCGAGCTGTAGTGTTGTTCCACACTCTGGCTATCGCTCTCCTCTATCCGGTAACCCTCTGCCGAGACCGTAAAATGGACGATATGGTTTTTAAGGCGAAGTAGCTCCTCATCGGCGATAGCCCCCTTTATGTAGGCGTTGGGCACCCGATTCTGCAGTGCAAGGAGATTGGTGTGTGAGAGGGGGGTCTGAGCGGTATTGGTAATAATACCCGCCACATGCCCCAAGTGGTTGGGCGGATAGTTGCAGACCACAATATCTCGCGGCGAAACCGACCGAACCTCATCATAAAACTTGAGTTCACCATACGCCTCTCCCTCATTCATCGCCATATAGGGGATCCCCTCCATCAGGGAATCGGTGTCTACGCTCACAATCCCCCTCTCCTGATAATGGCTCTTCTCCGACTCATACTGCTGCTGCTGCAGCTCACTGACCAGATGAAACAGCAGACGCTCCCGGGTAAAGACCGCCCGCTGTTGAATCATCTCCCACACCGCAGAGACCACCCGAAACTGCAACGGGTCTGTGGGCCAGAAAGAGAGGACATAGTCATACTCCCGCCCGCCAATGGTCAGCGGGTACCTTCGCTGCACCACAGAGCCGGCGATGTGTCGCCTTCCGTGATTGAGATAGGTCATCTCATCAAACTCAAGTAACGAACAATCTCTACCCAAAACATTTCTATAGAACATGTAGTGGTAACGGTGTCTCTTGCCGTTCATCCAGTAAAAGCGGCTCTGAGCCTGTGCAAAATCCACAACCAGAAATTTACACTCTAGCTGTCCACCAGCATCGATGCCATCAGGTTGTCCCGAAAAGGCGGCAAACTCCGAGACAGTGACCATCTTCTCCAGATAATCATCTGTCTGGATATTCACCGCCTTCTTGTTCAGCATCCTGAGACGGTGTTGGTACCCCTCATTCAGCAGGCGGACAACATTAGGGGTGTACTCACGCCTCTCTCCCCCATTCCAGGTGATCTCATTCACCACCGGCGTGCCACGGTGATAGAAGAGGTCGATGCGGATGTGATCGGCCTTTACCAGCCGCGCCACCTGAAGCGCCATCGCCTTCGCCCGCTTCCACCAGTGGGGCAGGGTTCCCCTGTTTTTTGAGAGGAGATTGCCGTCGGCATCAAAGGTCGGAAACCCCTGCACCCGCATAAAGAAACCGGCCAGCTCTCCGAAGACGATGGAGAACTTTAGCTCGGTATCATCCTCAATCAGCTCTTCAAGAATGACCCCGGGACTGAGCATCCAGCACGCCCACTCCTCCTCATACTGTTTGTCACTCCACGCAATATCGATCTGCTGGCGAAGATAGTTAAAATCGACCGCCTTACCCACCATCTCATCCCCGGATGCGGTCTGGTTACAACTGATAAACCTGCCATCCCGTATCCGGAACACGCCACGGCTGTTGCCCAGGTGGCTCGCCTTCACCACAAAGGAGTGAAGACCCTGTTGATACATCTTCTCCAGTTTGTCAAAAAAATCGTCATTTTGCCGCTGCGAGTAGAGCAGAATGGGCATGGAGGGGATGTTATTCTCCCTTAATAGATGGTAGCCGTAGATCTTGTCTGCCCAACGCACAAGGTCGATTCTCTCCAACTGCACCCCGATACCGTGCCTTCCTCTAAGCGCGGTGTAGTCGTAATACTTCATCCCCGGTCGCCAATCCTCATCGAGGGCAAACTCGGAATTGATATCGATAAACCGGTGTCGGTCATTGGCCGCTGGCGTGCAGACCCGGTTTTTCGGGATCTCACTACGACTATCAAAATCATAGACCTTAATATTATTGGCAGAAAAAACGGAAGTGATCGCCGGAACAGCGGTGAAATACTGACTGTCATCCATATAGACGATCATGTCGTTGTCCAGCTCGGTAACCCCATGAAGTGCAGAGATATCCTTCAGACGAGAGTTTTTGGCCACGGCAATCGTTCTCGGTGAACCGTTCCAGGGGATGGTTTTGAGAAGTCGTAACCGTTCAAGACCCGTCAGCGCTTCAAGATTGTTATCCACCACCCCCAACATTCCATGAACCTCTTTTAATCTTGCAAGAGGGCGCAGGGTCTGGAGCCGGTTGGCAGAGAGAGAGAAGCTTGCGCCGACAACCTCCAGAGACTCCAGCCCACAAAGGGTCTCGAGGGCGTTGTAGTGGAGATAGAAAGAGGAGTTAACCCGCTTTAAGCCACGAAAAAAACGGACATTGGCAAGTGCGGGGTTGTTAAACACCTTGACCACCCCCGACACCACCTGCTGATGATAAAAGAGGCTATTAAAGCCGTAGATCTCCTGCAAGTTGCGGTTCTCTGCGATCACCAGCGAGGTGATCTTTGAGAGCGAATTAAACCCACTGATCAGCGATAACTTTGGGTTTTTCACCAACTGTAACGCCTCTACCGACTGAAGTGAGGTAAATGCACACAGTTGCTCGATATGAGGTGATGTGAGATAGAGGTTGCCGTCAATGTGCAGGATCTCATCCAGTAGTTCCAGTTCAGATTCACTCACATCGACAAGAGTGAGATTGCCATGAATGGTACAGGTATCGGGGTCATAGACGGGGTGCTGCCCACTCTTCTCATCCGGTGGGCAGCGCCTCTTCAATAACTTTTCTATACGGTGATGTTTAGCCACGGAGCCGCTCGACCTCCCGAATATAGTAATCCATCATCTCCCGGAAGGGGGCGGTGTCCCTCGCCAGGGTATACCCCAGACGAACATTAATCTCAAATATCTTGGGCACCCCGGCTTCAACCTTATAATCGATACAGCACAACAGGGTACCCCCCCGGGGATAGAGCGAATCGAGCATCTGTTTCATCACCTCCGGAAAGGGGTTGGCGATACGCTCATTCTCCATCTTGTACTTGGTTTCACTGTTTAACACATAAAACGACTCGCTATAGCGCTTACGGTAGGTGACATCAAAGATAATCTCGCCATCACGGTAAAAGATGTTGGAGGCGTACTCCTCACTCCCCACCACATAGGCGTTGACCACCTCATCCTCCGCCACCGTTCCCAAATCCTGCTGATGGCGGACAATTCTTACCGTCTCGCCGTTTGCCGCAGTGACCTGTTTGATGACGCAGGGATACTCGATCTCCTCAACTGTTCTGAAGTATCGCGGAATATAATCCCCCAATTCATGTGCCAGCATGTGTTCAAAAAAGGTCCGTTTATTGAGCAGGAGACGAATGATCTCAAAATCATTAACCAAAAAACATAACCCTGCTGCACGCAGCGCATCCTGATGCTGAAAGAGGAATTTCTGGGCGTTATAGACCTGACCATAGAGGTAATGGATGCCGTGGCGTTGACAAAAATCTACCAGTGAAGGTACGGAGTTATACGCATGAAACCGGGCATTAAGCCATTGATGTTGACTTAGGGCCATATTCCAGGTGTCGTAAAAGACCACCCCCAGTTGTTGTTGCGGGGTATAACCTGGAAAGACCCTTTCGGTATTCACCTCATCCTGATCGCAGTAGCAGGCAATTCGCTGGCGGTAGAAAGGGGATTCAGGTGGAGGCAGGAGGGGGTAGTCGTGATCACGGTCAAGGTAGATGATGCTGTAACCGGTAAGGGAGACAGCCCCTGACAATGCACGCAAATCCTGCAACTGAGGATTGCCTTGAATGGCCAGACTCCGATACTGCGTCCCCCATCGAGTGACACCAATGGCGGTCAACTTTTCTAGCCCCTCGAGCGATACCAGGTTATTGAATGCCACCCCAACCATCCCCTGCACGGTGTGAAGAGAGGCGAGTGGCTCTAGGTTCACCAGACTATTGGACGAGAGTGAGAGGCTCGCCCCCACCTCTTGTAACGATTCAAGACCGGAGAGTGAGGTTAAGCCGTTATGGTGAAGATAGAGTGACGAAGCGGTTGCCTCCAGACCACTGAGAAAGGAGACCGAGGTCAAACGCTTGTTGGAGATGATCTTCAGTGCCCCATTCAGCCTCTTGCTGCCGGCAAAAAAACGAAAAAACCCGCGAATACTCTCCAGCTTTGGATTGTTCCCAATCTCTAGATTCTGCATCTCCGACAGGCCGTTAAAGCCGGTGATCTCCACCAGGTTCTTCATATTGGAGAGCGTGAGTGAGTTAACCCGCTGTAGACGATTCATCCCCTTAATCGTCTGAAGAGCGTCCGATTCAAGCTGCAGATCCCCGTCAATTACAGAGACCAGAGAAAAGTGAGAGAGATCCTCCTCCGTAACCTGTCGCAGCTGGACTTTGGGGTATGAGAGTGTCTGTGACAGTGGATCATAGCTGGCCGCCGGGATCCCTTGAGCCACCAGCAGAGAGAGCAGCTTCGGTACCGTCGCCTGCTGCCACAGCGCATCAAAATCGGAGATGAACTGCTGCAAGCATTGAATAAACCCACCCAACTCCTCCCCCTGCGGCGGAGCGGCTGACTGTAAGGTCTGCACGATCGCGGCAAAAAGATAGCGCTGATTGACGCTGGCCTTTCTCTCCTCCTTTTGCCAACCAAGGGTTGTATAGCCGGAAAAAGGGGCATAGAGCTCTACCAGCGCCTGCGCCTGCTCTTCACATGCAGCAAGAAGTGTCGGGACAAATGTCGCACCCATGCCACTTAAAGCGATTAAGTGACGCCAAAAATACTCCGCCTCATGGGCGAGAAGCAGTAGCTGCTCTAATCCGTGGCGATCGTGCGGGAGAGGGTACTCTTTCTGTGGTCGCTGATGGGTGAGGTTTTGACTCCAGCGTGCAAGCCCCTCCATAAACCACATATTGTTAAAAAAACAGTAGTTGTACTGAAAAACATGGAACAGTTCGTGAATCGGTGTCGCACTGTTTTCGATCAGGTTACGATGAAGGAGAATACGAATCGACCCGCCCCCGGAACCCGGCAAAAGGTGGCTGTTATCCACAAGCTCCGCCGCCACCAGCCCTTTCTGCACCGGAATATCGGTTAGCATGACATCGATATAGCGGGCACCTTTATCAAAATAGATCCCCTCCTGAAGCGGGTTCTTCAGCCCCAGCGCCACAAAGCGGGAGAAGGCATCACTAAAACTGCGAATCAGGGTCACCACATAATCGGGTACCTCGGCGTGGTGATGATAGTCAACGCTTTGCGGCGTCTCTCCACCACCATTTCGTCCGTAAAAGAGACGAATATCCCCTAAGGTGGCGACATCACTATACCCCCCTTCACCACTACAACGACGGTGCTCGAGAAGAGCGTCGGCCCCCTCTCCGCTGCTCATTCGGGAGTGACCGCGGTCATCATCGGTAACAGCAATCTCCGATAAAGACGGCTCTGTGCGGGACGAAGCATGGTCATGAAGGTCTCACTCTGGGTGACACGAATAAAGGTTCCGTAATCTACCGTTAACCAGGCCAGCCCCCACTTTCGCTTCTGCAGCCGAATTCCCGCCCGCCTTAGATTCTCACCATAGCGTTGCAAAAAGAGTTCCCCCTCCGCCTTCGCCATTTTCACCGGCACGGGGTGACCATCCTGTCGCTCATACTGGACAAAACCGGCATGGAGGTTCTGTGTTGCCACCTCGATATGGAGCAGATAGCGGTCATCTCCAAAATCAAAAAAGAGTCCAAATAGCTGCTCTTTAGGGTATCCCTTCACCTCATCAAGATTGTTAAACCAGATCACCGCTTTCTCTTCCGTAATCAGATAACGCTCACCGCCTTTGGCGACCTCGCTGCTGATATCGCTAAAGCGGGGATTGGAGGTGATCTCTTGGGACAGCTCTTTGAAAAAATGAAAAAGAAGATCGCCTCGTGCTGCAAGATAACTCTCATATCCCGCCTCCAGCGCAGTGTATACCTTCTGGTCAAGGCGGTTTTGATGGAGCGAAAGCTCCAGATCGACCCCTGCCCCCACCTCGTCTTTGACTACCAGATAGCGATAACGATCGCTCTCCTCACGGGAGAGATCCTGATCGAGAATATCGGGATCAAAACGCCCCCGGTCTCTCATCTTCAGCAGGCGATCCGATACCCGTCCCAGATAGAGATAGGCACTGCCGATGATAAAGAGGAGGTCCCCGCCCCTGATCTCGTTAAAGAGGAGGGTGGCGAGCTGGTCAATGTCCTCATTATGGGCGACAAAGATCTCCTTCTTTTCAAGATTATCGGTGACATAATCCATGAATTGACCCGTCGTATAGAGCCGGTCAATAGCACTGCTGTTAATCAGTTGTGCCAGTTCGTGATGTGACTCTTGGGTCCAGCGGCTATCCTTCTTGATCGATACCCCCCCTACCAGCGCCACAATCCGCCCTTTTACCCTGAAGTTGGCAAGATCGCTAAAAGCCGAACGCATCCCGTGCATCCCGCCGCGACGACTCTGGTCATAAAACCAGACATCACCAGAGCGCTTCTTGATCGTAAGAATCCGCCCCATGGTCTCAAACGGTTGCAGTGATGCATAGTCCCGCGCGGCTTGCTCGACATCGTAGCCCATCTCCTTAATTGCAAGGAGGGTTCCGACACTGGCCAGTGGCGCATGGCTCTGTATCAACGGCACAAAATAGTCGAGCCGAACACCGTCAACATCTGCCTCCACCTCCCAGCCAAAACGGTCCGGATTAAATTTCTGTCCAAGAAGACGAGCGTTGTCCCCCTGAAGGTGGCCATAGTTGAGAATCTCGGTTCCGGGACGCCGCTTAAAGATCGCATTGAGCAGCTTCGGATAATGCTCGATGGAGGAGTTCACAATACACTTTCCCCCCTCTCTCAACCCCTCTACCACCGAGGATTTGGCGGTCATAATGTTATCCAGGGTCTTGTGCATATCCATATGGTTGGGACCGATATTGGTAAAAAAGCAGAGATTGGGACTCACCATCACCGCCCGCTCCACCCGATACGCCTCATCACTGCCAACAGAGACCTCATTCAGCTCTATCTCATCTTCCTCTGCGAGATTGATCAAAGAGCGTAACACCGGCACCTCGGTATTGGCACTATTTAACACCCCATGCGCCTTAACCTGTTGATTCAATAGATGATGGAACTGTACTTTGGCCCCGGTCTTGCCTTCAGTACCGGTAATTAAAACGGTGAAGGGATCTCTCTCCCTGCGCACAGCAATTGCGCACTGTTTAAATGCCTGAAATGTATCCTCAACCAGGAGACAGGGAATATCAAAGAGCGGTTTATGTCTCACATCATCAATCACTGCCGCTCTCATACCACGAGAGAGCACTCTAGCGACCTCCTTGCCGAGATCCTTCCCCTCCTTCGCCCACTCCTTCAGTGCCATGGCAAAGTAGATATTTCCCGGATGGTAAGTCCCGTAGGTCCCTACCCCGGTAAAGCGGAGCTGTTCACTCACCGGGTCAAGCCATCTCCCCCCGCAATATTCCACCAGTCGTTGCGGCGTAAGAAAGATCTCTCTAAAACCATCGATCTTATCCCCCAGATCAGAGGCCATCATCAGAAAGGTCTCGCGATCCCTTCTCTTCATATCCACTATCGAATATCCGAAAAGCTCAGTCTCATTATTTTTAAGAAGCCACCGCGTCCGTTCCATCCCTCTCTCAATCTCCCCCACCCACTGCTCCAGGGAGACCTCGTTATCCAAATTCGGATTGTCGAGTAGTGCCGGGGGAAAGCCGTTAAAGAGAAGGAGGTGGGTCAAGGTTACACAACTAAAGGTTCTTGAGTTACCGTCAGGAAAGGGGTGAAGTAGCTCCAGTTCGCGTGGTACGAGGGCGATCACCCGTAGTTTTTCCTTATCGCTATCGGCCTTTACGATATCCCGGTTATAGCGCTCAACAATCTCCTCCATCTTCTGCACAATCAACATCTGCACCGTATGTTTTGCGCTATAAAATTCGTGTAGCGACCGTTTTCCTGCTATCGCCTCCTGCTGAGACAGATCGAGGTTGGGATACCAGTTACGGTAGTTGATGCTCCCCTCTTTCACCATATAGTCATAAACTTCGTCTACACTCAGCTCATCCGCCGCTTTTTCAAAACGACGATTGTTAAACAGTGCCGTACCGTCCCCTTTTCTCAAGGCAAACACCTCTACCAGATGCTCGTAAGTGGTCGATTTTGCGAAGAAAGGCATCCCGGAATTGAGATAACGAATATCCCCCGGACTCGACTTGAGGTTACTGGTCTCGACACTGAGCATACAGATTTTATGCAGCTCGCGAAGATAGGTGGCCCGCAACCCTGAGGAGATATCAAAGTGGTCTATCATGTGGCCAAAGCCGTTTAGAACCGCCTTGACCGAGCCGCGTTCTCCCCCTTCGTACCCCACCCAGCCGTTATATTTTTTCTGAAACCTGCCATCAACAAACAGACGCCACAACTGTCTCTTATCCATAGCCTTCAAAAAACCAAAACCTGACATCCTCTACCCTCTGTTGTTAATCGCCCGAATACGCAAGATATCACCGGTCACTGCAGGGAGATGATCATTACTCTCTGCATCCAGATCTTCTCTGTCATTAAGATCACAGCCAATTGCAAAATAGAGGTCACGATTCAACAGTGCAAAAGAGCGTGCAAAACTATCGTAATCAAAGGAGATCACCGATTCAAACCCTTCACCCTCTTGCAGATTCATCCGCAACACCTCTATCTGCACCCCGTCACGGCCCTGGGAAGAGGTCAATAGATAGAGCAACTCCCCATCTATAAGCAGATCCCGGGGAACCACTCCACTTTTTAAAGGGATCCTCTCGACATCCAGCTCCCCATCATAAGTTGCCACATAAAGCCCTAGGGGAAGCGGGTGAAAATCATCATACTTCTCTGCCCCGATAAAGTAGCTCTTCTCCCCGACAACGGTAATACGGTGTAGCGTAGCGAGGGGGAACCCGAACTCTGTCCCGGGAAGAAGCTCATCAACCCCTATCTCCAGCTCTGTGAAAATATCCGATTCTGGCTGATACTTGAGGACGCTACGATAATCCGGATAGTTGACCGGGATTTTCTTTACCGCAAACAGGGTATCGGCGACCGGTAAAAGATTATAGATCCTGCCATCACCGAGAGACTGGGAGAGCCAATGCTCTCCACCGTCGTCCGAGATCGCTACCTGTCCATCCTCTGCAGCCCCCACTGCGGCAAAAAGGCGATCCCCAAATAAGAGCAAATCGAGGACATGGACCGCCTCGGCAATGGTTCTTAACTTTTCCCAGGAAGAGGCGTCGCTCCCTCTGCGATAGATATTGCCATAATCCCAACTCTGTAGCGCATCATGACCCGGAATATATAGTCTGTCATCAACCACCCGAAACAGGGCAATCTGTTCATCATCAACCTCATATTCAGTAACAAACTGCTCACCATCAAATGAGATTACCGCCACCGGTCCCATGTTGCGAGATGGCCCGGTATTGGCACTATTTCCCGCCCCCAAAAAAAGTCTGTCTGCAAAAGTTTCCAGATCCCAAATATTTCGGGCAAAGGGATCGTCTGGATAATCGGCAAAATATGGATTCCCTAAAAACTGAGGAGATGACTCATATTCAGTTGCAACATCCACCGTTTCAACGGCAGACGGGGCATTGGCGAGGCTCTCTGGTAGCGGGTTATTATCGGTGGGCTGTGACGCCGTACTGCCGCTATCATCCGTGCATCCGGCAAGCAGGAGGATCAAGAAGAGTACTGCGGCTGCCAGAAGTTGATTCATGGAGAGCAACAACCCTACCTGTAACTTGCGTTCGGTTATATCTCTAGATGCTATGACAAAACAACAGATAATCCTAAAATCCTCAGTTGGACACCGTGAAGGGTGCGTTTGTGGCGGTGCAGTGCAACGAAGGCATGGATGCCGGAGGTAGGGCGACGCAGGAAGCTAAAGCCGAGGCACAACGACGCGTAA
>JADFYS010000079.1 GCA_015232955.1 Gammaproteobacteria bacterium | reverse complement strand
TCTCATCAACATCGACCACCTCGGCACTACTGCTGAGGATCTCTTTCACCTCTGCTGCTACTTTCATCTGTCCGTTGTAATCGAGACCATAGATCTCTGCCACCAGCGGGGATTGCACCGGAGGGCCGGGAGGAACCTCGACTATCTTGACATTGGCTGCATAGCGCTGACCGATCTCCTGCAGCGGTGCCCGAACCGCAGTGGCGACTTCATGGCTTTTGCGCTGACGCAGTTTTTGATCCACCAGATTGACCTGAATATCACCGACATTGGCCCCTTGACGGAGGTAGTACTGTCTGACCAGACCGTTAAAATTGATCGGAGCCGCTGTACCGGAGTAGACCTGATAGTCGGTCACCTCGGGCACTGTGCGAAGATAGGCGGCGAGTTCAGAGAGGACGCGAGTGGTCTGTTCGACACTACTCCCCTCCGGCATATCCACCACCACCTGAAACTCCGATTTATTGTCAAAGGGGAGCATCTTCAGTACCACCGACTGGGTCACCACCAGCGCCATCGAAGCGATAATCAGAAGGAGAATCACACCCGCCAACAGCCAACGCCTGCCTCTCCCCTCCCCTCGCCGTAAAAAGCCGTGGAGGAGGCGATAGAAGAGACGGTAGAGCCGACTCTCCTCTACCGCTTTCACTGGGCCGCTATGACCATGGCCATCCGTTTTGATCAAGGCATTGGCCATCCACGGAGTGACAACAAAGGCCACCGCGAGGGAGATCAACATCCCGATACTGGCATTAATCGGGATAGGACTCATGTACGGCCCCATCAACCCGGTGACAAAGGCCATCGGCAATAGGGCGGCGATTACGGTAAAGGTGGCAAGAATGGTGGGACCCCCCACCTCATCCACCGCCTGCGGGATCACCTCGAGCAGTTTTTTACCCCCGAGCTGGAGATGACGGTGGATATTCTCCACCACGACAATGGCGTCATCCACCAGAATACCGATGGAGAAGATGAGGGCAAAGAGGCTGACCCGGTTGAGGGTAAAGCCCCACGCCCATGAGGCGAAGAGGGTCATGGCGAGGGTGATCACCACCGCCATACCGACAATCACCGCCTCTCGCACCCCGATAAAAAGGAGTACCAGCAGTACCACCGAGAGGGTGGCAAAGATCAGTTTGGTAATCAGTTTCTTCGCTTTGGCGTCGGCAGTCTCACCATAGTTACGGGTCACGGTCGCCTCAATACCGTCGGGGACAAAGATCCCTTTAAGCTGTTCAAAGCGGGCGATCACCTCTGACGCCACCTCTACCGCATTGGTTCCCGCCTGTTTTGCCACCGCAATGGTTACCGCGGGGTACTCTCCCACCGCCTGGATCCCTTTACGCTCTGCCGCCGGCCCGGTTCCCAGCCAGACCATCTTCTCTAGCTGATCCGCGCCACGATTAATCGTTGCAACATCATCCAGGTAGACCGGTCTCCCTCCGTGGACCCCGACCACCAACCGTTCCACCTCCTCTACGGTGGTGAGAAAGGTTCCTGCCTGTACCAGCACCTCCCGGTTATCCGCCACCAGCGATCCCGAGGTACGGGTGGCGTTACTCAGCTCCAGCGCTCTTCGGAGATCACTCAGTGCGATGCCGTATCCGGCGAGTGCCACCGGATCCAGCTCGACATGGACCACATCCTCTGAACTACCGATGGTAAAGAGATCCCGGGTCCCTTTCACCTGTTTCAGCTCCACCTCAATCGCATGTGCCACCTTCTGTAGCTGATGTGAGGTGACCCCCTCCTCTTCACTCCAGAGGGTGAGGGTGAGAATGGGGACATCATCGATCCCCATCGGTTTGATAATCGGCTGCCCCACCCCCAACCCCGGGGGGAGCCAGTCCTGGTTGGAGTAGATCGCATCATAGAGACGGAGAATGGCGCTGGTGCGATCCTCTCCCACCCGATACTGAATGGTGAGAACCGCCTGTCCGGGACGGGAGGTGGAGTAGACATGTTTCACCCCCTCGATCTCCGACAGCACCTGTTCTGCGGGGGTACTGACCAGACTCTCTACCTCTTTTGCTGTCGCCCCCGGAAAGGGGATAAAGAGGTTGGCGAAGGTGACATTGATCTGCGGCTCCTCCTCACGCGGGGTGATCATCACCGCCAACAGCCCAAGAAGAAGCCCCACCAGGGCGAGAAGAGGGGTGATCTCGGTGGTTAAAAAGTAGCGCGCCACTGAACCGGAAAAACCGAGGCTGCTCTTCATCTCACTTCTCCTCTACTTGACTACGCTCGGCACGATAGCGATTTTTGAGCGCTACCCCGGCGGCGATAGGGTCGAGTGCTACGGTCTCTCCCTTATCAAGGCCGGCGAGGATCTCGGTCACGCCATCCTCGAGGTTTCTGCCAAGACGCACCATGCGCAGCGAGATCTGCTCACCGTTCACCACATAGAGTGCGGTCACCTCACCCCGATGCACTACGGTCGCGGTAGGGACCACCAACTGATCCTCTTCCCCCGCGACAAAAGCGACCTTGACATAGGTACCGGGGTAGAGGTTACCGGGATCCCCTTTGCTCTGTCGTGGTAGGTTGACTCTCACCTTAAAGGTGTGGCTCGCAGGGTCGGCATAAGGGGAGAAGGTCATCTTCTCTCCCGCAATGACCCGACCATGCCCCGCCTCGAGGATCACCCGTGCCCGTGAAAAGTGGCGCACGGCACTAATTTTGCTCTGCGGTACACCCGCCTCTGCCCGCAACTCTTCGAGAGAGATCCCGGTCATCACCTCTCGTCCGGGGGTGGCGATCTCTCCCACTTCGATATGGCGTGCAATGACAATCCCGCTATAGGGGGCACGAATAGCGGTGTAGTCGAGCTGCTCTTGCGCCTGGGCACGGGCGGCCTGGGTCTCACTGTAGGCCGATTTGGCGCGATCAAACTCCGCTTGGGAGATAAGTGCCTTCTCTAACAGGCCACGACTGCGCTCGAAGCTCAACTTCGCCTCTTGGTAACGGGCATCGGCCGCCTGAAAGAGGCTGCGCTGTTCGGTATCGTTGAGTCTGACCAGGAGATCCCCCTTGGTGACATAGTCATCGATATCGACCAGAACCGCTTTCACCTGACCGGAGGTCTGAGCGGAGACCGTGGTGCGGTTGATCGCTTCGAGGATGCCATCCACCACCACCTCTTTCTCCACGGTACGCAATCGACTCTCGACAGTTGCCAGTTCCGCTGTCACTGCCTGGGGAATAAAAACTGTAAAAACAGAAGTATATATGAAAATTCTACGCAATAAGCTCATGATTAATGCTCCTAAAAAAACTTGATGAATATCGTCAGGATAACATTACATCAGAATATTAGCAAATTCTAATATATATCCTCTTGCCTCTCCCCCTGCTGTAACTGCAGCCGCCACATCGCCGCATAGTGCCCCCCTGCCGCCAGTAGTTGCTGGTGTCGCCCCTGCTCGATAATCTCCCCTTTTTCGAGGACAAGAATGGTGTCGGCATCCACAATAGTAGAGAGGCGATGGGCGATCACCAGCGTGGAGTGGTTGGTGGCCAACTGCTGCAGCGCCTGGAGAATACTCTGCTCTGAGTGGGAGTCGAGACTGGAGGTTGCCTCATCAAAAACAAGGATCTTCGGATTCTTGAGGATAGCCCGGGCGATAGAGACCCGCTGTTTTTCGCCTCCGGAGAGCTTCAGCCCGCGCTCCCCCACCACCGTCTCGTAACCCTGGGGCAGGGAGGTGATGAAGCTGTGGATATCGGCGGCCTGGGCTGCCGCGATGATCTCCGCTTCTGTCGCCCCGGAACGGCCATAGGCGATGTTGTAGCGAATGGTGTCGTTAAAGAGCACCGTATCCTGCGGCACAATTCCGATCGCCTGACGCAGACTCTTCTGGGTGACACGGCGCAGATCCTGGCCGTTAATGGTGATCTCTCCCGACTCCACCTCATAAAAGCGATAGAGGAGTCGGGCAAGGGTCGATTTTCCCGAGCCACTATGGCCCACCACTGCCACCTTGTGTCGGGGCGGCAGGGTGAAGGAGATATCCTTCAGAATGGGGCGTTCAGGCTGGTAGTGAAAACTGACCCGATCAAAGACGATCTCCCCCTCCCCCACTTCGAGTCTGGTTGCAGCGGCACAATCTTCAATCTCGGGTTGCTGCCGAAAAAGGGCAAACATCTGCGCCATATCAGAGAGGGCGTGTTTGACCTGGCTATAGACAACGCCGAGAAAATTCAGAGGGATAAAGACCTGAAGCATCAAGGCGTTGACCAGGACGAGATCGCCCATGGTCATCTCCCCGGTAATCACCCCCTCTGCCGCCAACACCATAATCAGGGTCACCCCCAGCGCAATGAGCGATCCCTGTACGATATTTAACCCCGACATCGTCGTCTGACTCATCACCGCCACATCTTCCCACGCATTGAGCGTCTTGGCGTAACGCGCCTGCTCATACTCCTCATTATTGAAATATTTAACGGTTTCGTAATTGATCAAACTATCGATAGCGATGGAGTTGGCCTCGGAGTCCCTAGCGTTCATCTCATGCCGAAACTGCATCCGCCATGCGGTGATCTTAAAGGTGGTCACCACATAGACCAGAACAATCGCCACCGTAATCACTGCAAACCACGGGGTGTACTGGGTGAGCATAATCGCAGTCACCAGCAGCAGTTCGACCGAAGTGGGTATGATATTAAAGAGCATAAAGTTGAGCAGTGAAGAGGCGCTGCGGGTACCGCGGTCCATCTCCCGTGCCAACGCCCCTGTTTTCCGCTCGAGGTGATAACGGAGGGAGAGGGAGTGAAGTTGTGTCAACGCCCGCAGTGAGAGCTGTTTCATCACCCCGTGGCGTACCCGGGCAAAGACCACATCGCGCAGTTCGTTAAAGAGTGATCCGCAGAGACGGAGCAGACCGTAGACCACGAGCAGCATCACCGGCAGTGCCAGCTCGCGCACCTCACTCGTGTCGAGGTAATCCACCACCTCTTTCATCGCCAGCGGGACACCGACGATCGCCACCTTGGAGAGGATCAGAAAGAGTAGCGCCAGACCGGCACGGCCGCGATAGTTCCAGAGATAGGGGGCAAGTGAGCGGAGGGTGAGGCGATCATCCCGGTTGCTCACCGGCGGCTCGGTGTGAAATACCCTCATCCTATATCTAGGGTCGCCCTACGGTTGGCGCTGACCGTTCTGACCACGGTGGCGTAGAAAGTGGTCCATAAGAGTGATCGCCACCATCGCTTCAGCAATAGGGACGGCACGAATGCCGACACAGGGATCATGGCGCCCTTCGGTGATCACCGTCACCTCCTCGCCAAAACGGTTGAGGCTATTGGCGGGAAGGCGGAGGCTGGAGGTCGGCTTGAGGGCGATCGAGGCGATGATATCCTGTCCGGTTGAGATCCCCCCTAACACCCCGCCGGCGTGGTTACTACTGAAACCGCTATGGCTCATCTCGTCACGATGCTCGCTCCCCTGCTGCTCCACCACCGCAAAACCATCGCCAATCTCAACCCCCTTCACCGCATTGATACTCATCAGGGCGTGCGCCATTTCGGCATCAAGACGATCAAAGACCGGCTCTCCCAGCCCTGCCATCACCCCGGAGGCGATGACATTGACCCGAGCACCGATGGAGTTTCCCGCCTTGCGCAGGCGATCCATGTAGGACTCCAGCTCGGCTACTCTGGAGCTATCGGGAAAGAAGAAGTCGTTCTTCTCCACCTGTTCGAGGTTGATCTCTTCAGCAGTGATCGGACCAAGCTGGGCAAGATAGCCCCGAATCGTCACCCCCTGCTGCGCCAGAAACTTCCGCGCAATCGCCCCGGCTGCGACCCGCATCGCCGTCTCTCTGGCCGAGGAGCGCCCTCCTCCGCGGTGGTCGCGAATGCCATACTTCTGCTGATAGGTGAAATCGGCGTGTCCAGGACGAAACTGATCCTGAATCGAACCGTAGTCTCTGGAGCGCTGATCACAGTTTTCGATGGTGAGACCGATGGGGGTCCCGGTGGTCACCCCCTCAAATAGACCAGAAAGGATATTGACCCGATCCGGCTCACGCCGCTGGGTGGTATGGCGACTCTTACCAGGTCGGCGGCGGTCGAGATCGTGCTGCAGATCCGCCTCGGTCAGCTCTAGCCCCGGCGGACAGCCATCCACCACCGCCCCCAGAGCCGGACCGTGGCTCTCGCCAAAGGTGGTGACACTAAACAGCTTTCCTATACTATTTCCAGACATATTCCCAACCTGCAACGGCTACTCTTGGCGCTCAAGGGTTCAGCGCGTATTCACGATAACAAACAGTTTGGCGATATTCAGCTACTGTTTCCCTTCACTATCAAGACTCAGATCACTTTGGAAAACCGCCCCGACTCCGTCTGCTCCAGATAGGCATCAAACAGCATACAGATGTTGCGAATCAACAATTTGCCTCGAGGCGTCACCTCTATCTCCGCTGCGCCCAGAGTCACCAGACCATCGGCCTCCATCTCCGCCAGCCCCTGCAGAGGTCCCGCGAAGTGGTTGCGGAAGTTGATCCCGTAGCGCGTTTCGATCACCCCCATGTCGAGGTAGAAATGGCAGATCAGGCGGGTGATCACATCGCGACGAAGGAGATCTTCGTCACTCAGCTCCACCCCGCGTAGCAGCGGCAGATGACCCGTGGCCAGCGCCTGAGCATACTCATCCATCCCCTTCTGATTCTGACTATAGCTGTTGCCCACCTGGCCGATGGAGGTACTGCCGATCCCGATCAGATCACAGTCGGCATGGGTTGAGTAGCCCTGAAAATTGCGGTAGAGACTCTTCTCCCGCTGCGCTATGGCGAGTTCATCATCCGGTTTGGCGAAGTGATCCATACCAATAAAGAGATAACCGGCCGCAGTCAGCCGTTCGATGCTAAGACGGAGGATCTCCAGTTTCTCCTCTCCTGAAGGGAGATCCGCCTCATTTATGCGCCGTTGCGGCTTAAAAAGCTGCGGCAGATGGGCGTAGTTGAAGATAGAGAGGCGATCTGGACTGATCTCAATCACCCGCTGCAGCGTCCTCTCAAAACTGGCGACACTCTGAAACGGTAGACCATAGATGAGGTCGATGCTGACCGACTTGAACCCCTCTCGCCGCGCAGCCTCCAGCGTCGCCAGCGTCTGCTCTTCGGGCTGAATACGGTTGACCGCCTGCTGTACCCGCAGATCGAAATCCTGCACCCCGAGGCTCATGCGGTTAAAGCCGATCTCCCGCAGCAGGGCGATGGTATCCTCCTCCACCTCGCGCGGATCGATCTCTATCGAGAACTCCCCTTCATCCCCATCAAGAAGCTGAAAACAGCTTCGGGTCTTGGCCATCAACTGACGCATCTGCTGGTGGGAGATAAAGGTCGGTGTCCCTCCGCCCCAGTGGAGTTGGGTGACGACGCGACGCTGATCAAAGATCTCGCTCTGCAGCTCCAGTTCACGATGGATCTGACTCAGATAGGGGGCTGCACGATCACGATCTTTGGTCACCACTTTGTTACAGCCGCAGTAGAAGCAGACGGTGTCGCAAAACGGGATATGAAAATAGAGCGACAACGGGTTCCCGACACGGTTACTCTGCTCTACTTTTCTCCGGTAATCATCCTCGCCAAATCCCGGATGAAACTGGACTGCGGTGGGATAAGAGGTGTAACGGGGACCGCTCTTCGCATACTTTTGGAGCAGTGCTGCATCAAAAACCGTGGTCTGATTCGCCACTACTGCTGCTCCTGCTCGATATTGAGGCCATAACGGTGGGTACGATTGATAACCGCCAGAAGATTGGTAAACGGCAACTGGCTGGAGAGACGGTTGGCGACATTCATAAAGGGGAGATCCTCATTGACGAAACGGTAACTGCCATCGGCCATCCCCGCACGAAGAACCTTGACCTGAGCCAGTATCGGCTCGAGAACCTGCAGCTGCTGCCCGGGATCCTCCATATCGAACTCGAGACAGGCCATAAACTCCTCCACCTCAATAATCGCCTGCTCGACCAGGTGGACATACTCTTCTGCTGTGGTTGGGCGTTGATCAATCATTATCTCTCCTCACTCTTCACTCTTCACTCTTTGCCACTGGTGATATGGATGATCCCGCCACCCCGGTCAACTGCTTTCGGGCGATCACAAACACCCCATCCCCCCCATTTTCAAAATCGATCCAGGTGACCGCAAGATGGGGAAACGCCGTTCCGAACTGGGCAACGCTGTTCCCCACCTCAACAATCAAAATACCATCTTCGGTGAGGTGTTCATAGGCCCCGCTCAGGATACGAC
>JADFYS010000078.1 GCA_015232955.1 Gammaproteobacteria bacterium | reverse complement strand
GATAGAGGAGTATTGCCATGATCCGACTGCTCAAATGGGGGGCTACCGCTCTTGCTGTGCTGCTTCTGCTGCTGTTTGCAGTGGTTGTCATTACGCCGATGGTGGTCGATATCAACCGCTATAAGGGGGAGATAATCGCCTTTATTGAAGAGAAGAGTGGTCGTCGGCTTGAGATAGAGGATGATATTCGTCTGAGTCTCTACCCACGCATCGGCGCCGACCTGCGTCAGGTTCGGATGCTCAATCCTCCGGGGTTTGGTCACGAGCTGTTTGCTGCAGTCGATAAGTTATCGCTTAAAGTCAATTTTTTCCCCCTCCTTCAGCGGAAGATAGAGGTCTCACTGGTGGAGGTAGATGGTCTGCAGCTTAACCTGTTACGGCGGGAGGATGGGCGCAGTAACTGGGAAGATCTCCTCCCTGCTTCAAAACCATTGCCGGAGGAGGTCGAAGAGAGAGAGCCTTCTACTACACCACCTCAACTCCCGATTGCCGATCTCTTCATCGATTCGATAGAGGTGCTCAATAGCCAGATCTTGTGGGAGGATTTGGTCACAGGAGAGGCGCTGGAGGTGCGTGATGTCGAGATTACCAGTGGTGAAGTGCGCCTCAACCAGCCGATTGATCTCTATCTCCGTCTCGGTGCGGACAACCGCCTGCCGCAGCTGAGCGCAGATTTGGCGCTCGATGTGACCATCGATTACGGTCTGGAGACGGGGCTTCTCAAGCTGATTCGGTTGGTCGCTTCGGTCGAGGCGGAAGGTGAAGCGGTGGGGGGTGAGGCTTCGGCCCGCTTGGCCGCGGATCTGCTGACCACCACCCTCGGCGCTGCTGGTGCACCTTTGACGACGGAAGGGTTCTCTTTGAATGCCTCACTTAAGCGGAGTGATCTTCAGCTTAGTGCAGGACTCTCTGGTGATCTCACGGCAAATAGCGACCAGAAAACGGTGGAGATCCTCCCCTTGCAGCTCACTGTAAACGGCTCTGGCGATCCATTTCCCGGAGGAAAGCTGCCCACGCTGCAACTCCGCGCTGATCTCTCACTAGAGCAGGATGGAACCGCACTGACCCTAAAGCAGATTGAGCTGATGGCGGATAGCATGAAGATCTCGGGCGAGCTGAAGGGGCAGCACCTCACCTCCCAACCAGAGGTGGATGGTCAGTTCAATCTTGATGTTAAGCAGTTACGAGCGCTGCTCGAACGGTTGGGTGTTGTTCTGCCTCTGACTGCAGATTCTCAGGTTCTGGCAGCAGTAGAGGGCTCACTGGATCTGAAGGCAGTGCTGGGTGATGCCGGAGTAGTAGCAATCAAGCCGTTGTCACTGCGCCTGGATGACTCTACGGTGAAGGGGGAGGTGACATTGAATGGGGCAGCAGTTGGGTATAACCTCCACCTCGATCAGATGGATCTTGATCGCTATCTGCCACCCGTATCGGAGGGAGAGATGGAGGCGCCGCCTACGACAGAACCACCTTCACAGCCGCAGGAGGAGGGCGATCTCTTTCCGGTGGAGGCGCTGCGCAAGCTGGAGATCGATGGGGTGTTGACTGTAGGGCAACTTAAGGTGAAAGGGGTCACTATGGATGAGATTGCCCTGATGCTGAAAGGGAGAGCGGGTAACCTTCAGCTTCAACAGAAGATTGCCGCCGTTGCTCAAGGTTCTGTTGAGAGTACACTTGATCTCGATCTCCGTGGGGAGCAGCCGCAGATCCGTCTTCAGCAGGAGGTGAAACAGCTGGCGCTGGGAGATCTGCTGTTGGCTCTGAACGGGAAGAGAACTCTCTCCGGAACCGCTCGTCTTGAAAGTGACCTCACGGCCAGCGGCTCGACAATCTCAGCACTCAAGGCGGGGCTTAACGGTGATCTCAGCTTCCGCCTTGAAGAGGGGGCCGTCGAGGGGATTAATATCGGACAGCTGGTGCGTCAGGCCAGAGCGAAGTACCGGGGGGAGGCGGTGACCGAGGAGGAGCCTCTACAGACAGACTTTAGCGAGCTGAGTGGAACTGCAACGGTAGAGTCAGGGGTGATACGAAACCGGGATCTCAGCGCGAAATCCCCCTATCTTCGCATCAGTGGGGCGGGAGCGGTCAATTTGGTTGAAGAGAGCGTCGACTACACCCTGCAGACACTGATTGAGAAGTCGGGTGAGGGGCAAGGAGGGGCAGAACTCAATGATCTGGTGGGGGTCACCCTTCCGGTTCGGGTGCGTGGGCCGTGGAGTGCACCTGTGCCGTCTGTGGAGTGGAACAAGGCGCTGACGGCTGCGGCAGAGGCGCGCCTAAAGGCGAAGGGAGAAGCGGTCAAGAGGGAAGCGCAGGCGCGAGTTGCGGCAGAAAAGGCGAAGGTCGAAGAGAGACTGAAAGAGGAGGAGGCGAAAGCCAAAGAGAAGCTGCAGCAACAGCTTGAAGAGAAGCTGAAGAAGGGGCTAGGCGGAGAGAGTGGTGACCTCGGAAACGCCCTAAAAGGTCTTTTTCGTTAAGCTTGCTATGTATATCCAAGAACCCTGAAAACAGTGGTTTCAGAAAGCCGAGAAACGCGCCCCCCCTGTCTTGGGTATACCCTTGATAACGGTGTGGCTTCGGCTCTTTTCGCCCCCCGGTTTTAATTATTTTGGGTATAGCTTGACCTGAAGCGGGAATATCAGTAGTTTTGCGAAGGGGATAGGCTGATGCCACCCCTTGAATTCGTCTGGCTGCAGGCGCAGATCCTCCCGATGATGAGGATTCTGAATTAACCAAGGAGAGATTTGAAAGTGGAATTGACCGGTGCGGAAATAATTGCACGGTTTCTGGGGGATGAAGAGGTCGAGTATCTCTTCGGTTATCCCGGTGGTGCCGTGCTCCATATCTATGATGCCCTCTACAAACAGAAGAAGGTGAAGCATATTTTGGTGCGTCATGAGCAGGCCGCGACCCATGCGGCAGATGGTTATGCACGCTCGACCGGAAAACCAGGGGTGGTCCTGGTCACCTCTGGGCCGGGGGCAACCAATGCGGTTACCGGGATTGCGACAGCCTATATGGACTCTATCCCGATGGTGGTGATCACCGGTCAGGTCCCCTCGCCACTGATTGGTAATGACGCCTTTCAGGAGGTGGATACCATCGGTATCACCCGCCCCTGTGTTAAACATAACTTTTTGGTAAAGGATGTTAATGACTTGGCACAGACGCTGAAAAAGGCGTTCTATATCGCCACTACCGGCCGCCCCGGTCCGGTGGTGATCGATGTTCCCAAGGATATCACTGCCCAGAAGTGTCGCTATACCCATCCGAAACGGATCTCTCTCCGCTCCTATAACCCTGTGACTCGGGGCCATACCGGTCAGGTGAAGCGGGCGCTGAAGATGCTTGTGGCGGCAAAGCGACCGATATTTTATACCGGAGGAGGGGTGATCCTCGATGATGCCGCTGCCAGTCTCACCGAATTGGCGCAGATGTTACGGATGCCAGTCACCAACACCTCTATGGGGTTGGGCGGCTTTCCTGCTTCGGATCCGCTCTTTGTCGGGATGCTCGGGATGCACGGTACTTATGAGGCGAATATGGCCATCTCGCGTTGTGATGTGATGATCGCCATCGGTGCCCGTTTTGATGATCGGGTCACCGGAAATATCGAAAAGTTTGCCCCCTATGCCAAAATTATCCATATCGATGTCGATCCCTCCTCGATCTCTAAAAATGTCAAGGTCGATATCCCGATTGTGGGTGGGGTGAACGCAGTTCTGCAGGATCTGATCAAACAGCTGAAGGATGGAGATCTCGAGCAGGATAGTTCGGCGATCGACTCCTGGTGGCAGCAGATCGAAGGTTGGCGTGAGAAGAAGTGCCTCTCTTACGAGCAGAAAGAGGATGAGGCGATTAAACCGCAGTATGTGATCGATCTCCTCTATCAGGTGACTCAGGGAAAGGCGTTTGTCGCTAGTGATGTCGGACAGCACCAGATGTGGGCGGCGCAGTTTTACCACTTTGACAAACCGCGTCGTTGGGTCAACTCCGGTGGTTTGGGAACGATGGGCTTTGGCCTGCCGGCAGCGATGGGGATTCAGTTTGCCCACCCTGACGACTGTGTTGTCTGCATTGTCGGCGATGGGGGTCTTCAGATGAATATTCAGGAGCTCTCCACCTGTCTGCAGTACAATCTGCCGCTCAAGATCATCTGCATTAATAATGGTTATCTCGGAATGGTGCGCCAGTGGCAGGAGTTCTTCTATGAAGAGCGCTATTCGCAGTCGGTGGTGGAGGCGCAGCCAGACTTTGTCAAACTTGCAGAGGCCTATGGCCATGTCGGGATGAAGGTCACTGAGCCGTCGCAGGTTAAGAAGGCGCTGCAGGAGGCGTTTGCCCTGAAAGATCGGTTGGTGTTGCTCAACTTCATAGTAGAGCCGACGGAGAATGTCTATCCCATGGTGCCGGCAGGTGCAGGGCTGGAGGAGATGTTACTGTTATGAGACATATAATCTCACTATTGATGGAAAATGAGGCGGGTGCGCTATCGCGGGTGGCGGGACTCTTCTCGGCAAGGGGGTACAATATCGAGTCGTTGACCGTTGCCCCGACGGAGGATCCGACCATTTCAAGGATGACCTTGGTCACCCGCGGTTCGGATGAGGTGGTTGAACAGATCACCAAACAGCTCAATAAGCTGGTAGATGTGATTAAGCTCCTGGATCTGAGTCGAGATGCCTGTATTGAGCGGGAGATGCTGCTGGTGAAGGTGAAGGCGGCGACCAATGCCCAAAAAGATGAGATAATGCGCCTGGTGACGATATTTAAGGCGCGGGTCCTCGATGTATCCCCGCTCAGCTACACCGTCGAGTTGACGGGGGGAGGAGAGAAGCTGGACGCCTTTATCACCGCACTATCGCGTGAGCAGATCCTTGAAACCGTTCGCTCAGGGGTGAGTGGTCTGGCCAGAGGTGAGAAGGCGCTGCATCTATAATCTTGGCGGCGGTAGTGGGAGCAATGTCATTAAGTTAAGGGTGGGGATCTCCGCTACCCGATTGGCGGGACGCCGTAAGCCCATCCACGGGGGCTTGACGATGGCGTCCATGCCATCGACACCCGGCAATCGGGTAGCGGACATCCCTTCGCAGTCACTAACTTAATAGCATTGGTAGTTGGAGTGCAGAGACGCACCCTCTTTTTTTGATAACTGTTTTTTCAATTTATATTTAACGAAGGGTAAAAAAGTACCGATGAAAATCTATTACGACAAAGATTGTGATCTCTCCATTATTCAGGGTATGAAGGTCACAATCGTCGGTTACGGCTCACAGGGGCATGCACACGCCAATAACCTGAAAGATTCCGGTGTTGATGTCACCGTCGCACTGCGTCCGGGTTCAGCCTCTGCTGCCAAGGCAGAAGCGGCGGGGCTGAGTGTCAAAGGGACGGCAGAAGCGGTCAGTAACGCTGATCTGGTGATGATCCTCACCCCGGATGAGTTTCAGTCTCAGCTCTACAAGAACGACATTGAACCCAATATTAAGCAGGGGGCGACACTCGCATTTGCCCACGGTTTTAGTATTCACTACAACCAGGTGGTGCCTCGCGCTGATCTCAATGTCATTATGGTTGCCCCAAAGGCCCCCGGCCACACGGTTCGCTCTGAATTTGTGAAGGGGGGGGGGATCCCCGATCTGATCGCGGTTTTTCAGGACGCAACCGAGACCGCGCGTGATATTGCGCTCTCATACGCTGCCGGGGTGGGTGGTGGTCGCACCGGAATCATCGAAACCACCTTTAAGGATGAGACCGAAACCGACCTCTTTGGTGAGCAGGCGGTACTCTGCGGTGGTGCGGTGGAGCTGGTGAAGGCCGGTTTCGAGACCCTGACCGAGGCGGGTTATGCTCCAGAGATGGCCTACTTTGAGTGTCTGCACGAACTGAAGCTGATTGTAGATCTGATGTATGAGGGGGGGATCGCCAATATGAACTACTCCATCTCCAATAATGCGGAGTATGGCGAGTATGTGACCGGCCCCAAAGTGATTAATGAAGAGAGTCGTTGGGCGATGAAAGAGGCTCTGGCCAATATTCAGAATGGGGAGTACGCCAAGAAGTTTATCCTGGAGGGACAGAGCAACTATCCGGAGATGACGGCGATGCGTCGCAATAATGCCGCCCATGAGATCGAGGTGGTTGGAGGTCGTCTGCGGGCGATGATGCCGTGGATCACCGCGAACGCCTTGGTAGATAAAAGTAAAAACTGATTCGGCAGTTGCGGTTATCATCTGCAAATAGAGAGACGGGGGTGTCGCTGGGCGATCCCCCGTTTTTTTGTTTATATCACAAAGATGTGAACTCTTCTCCCCACTATTACCACGCTGCTGAGATTTTGACAGGATGAACCAAAACCGTCCGGCACAACGCCGGGGAATCTATCTTCTCCCCAATCTCTTTACCACTGCGGCGCTCTTTTCTGGATTTTATGCCATTATTGCGGCGATGAATGGTCGCTTCGAGTCGGCAGCAGTTGCCATCTTTATTGCAATGGTTCTCGATGGTCTCGATGGTCGTGTCGCTCGCTTGACCAACACCCAGAGTGAGTTTGGAGCGGAGTATGACTCCCTCTCGGATATGGTCTCCTTTGGTCTCGCCCCCGCGCTCACAATCTACGCCTGGTCACTCAACAGTCTCGGCAAACTGGGTTGGCTGGCTGCATTTGTCTATACCGCTGGTGCCGCCCTTCGCCTTGCCCGTTTCAACACCCAGATGGCGGTCGTGGATAAACGCTTTTTTCAGGGGTTACCCAGCCCCGCTGCGGCAGCGATCGTTGCCGGTGTCGTCTGGATGGGGAATGATCTCGGTTTGAGTGGCGAGGCGTTACGCTGGCCGGCTTTTGCGGTTACGCTGATCGCAGGGGTGCTGATGGTGAGCAATGTCCGTTACTACAGCTTTAAAGATCTCGATATTAAAGGCCATGTCCCCTTTATGTCGATGTTGGTGATGGTGCTAATCTTCGTCTTGATCTCACTTGATCCACCTCAGGTTCTGTTTGGAACATTTGTGATCTACGCCCTCTCGGGACCGGCAGTGACCGGCTGGATGCTGTTGCGTCGCTACCGTCAAAAACGATTCGCGGAAAGGAGGGATTAGTTGTATGTCTGCAGAGGAGATAGCAAGAACCCTGTTGGTAATGCGTCACGGTCAAAAGGGTGAGAAGAGTGGCAAAGGTGAAGTTCTGCTAAGCGATCAAGCTAAACGCGACGCTCAGAGGATGGGCGCATGGATCGCATGTCAACACGCTCTACCGCAGCGGATAGTGGTGTCGCCACGGCGAGCGGCAGAGCTGACCGCAGAGAAGTTGGCAAAAACGGCATCGATATCGCTATCCGCGATTGAGCGACAGCCAAAATCTTGGCGTAAGCGGAGTAGTGCGTTACTGCAACAGCTCTCCCAGCTACCCCCTTCTCTCCATCATCTGCTGGTCATTGGTAGTAAGAGCGAGGTTCAGGCGCTCCTTGCGTTGCTGCAGGGGACGAAGGAGAGCTCCTTTCCGGCGGGAAGTCTGGTTCAGTTTGCGTTTGAAGGGGCGTGGTCAGAGCTGCTTCGAGGGGGAATGAAGTGGCAACAGAAGATGCTGGCCCCAGAGTTGCCCCCCTCGTTCCCTTTTCCCGACTGTCAGGGTGGGGAATTGCGCCTACGACCGGCCTACTACTACAGACAGTCGGCGGTATTACCCTATCGTATTCAAGAGGGGAGGGTGGAGTATCTGATGGTCCGCTCCAGCTCGGGAAAACATTGGGTGATCCCCAAAGGGATCCATGAGCCGGAGATGAGTGCCGCCGAATCTGCTGCCAAAGAGGCGATGGAGGAGGCCGGGGTTCGGGGGCGGGTTTTGGCAACGGCGATTGGAAGTTACAGTTACCCCAAATGGGGTGCTGAGTGTGAGGTGGAACTCTACGCGATGGAGGTCACAGAAGTGGTAGGGGCGCCAGAGTGGGAAGAGACGCACCGAGGCCGGAGTTGGGTTTCGCTAGAGAAGCTGTTGCAGAGCCTGAAATATACCCAGATTCAAGGACTTGTGGAGCAGTTCCATCGACAGTTGACTCAAGGGTGATTCAAACCATCAGCTAAGCGCGACTCTTCTGCGTGTTGAACTCTTAGAATAAAATGGCTGTTCATAAAGTTTCATGACTTGAAAAGCTACACTTCCCGACTTCAGTGCATCCAACTCACCTGAGTGAGCCATACAGTGGTGCCGATAGGTAACCGTTCAGACCCCATCACCTGATCTCCCTCTCCCAGCGGGAGAGGGTAGGGGTGAGGGTTAAAAAAGCAG
>JADFYS010000077.1 GCA_015232955.1 Gammaproteobacteria bacterium | reverse complement strand
GCAAGTATCTGGCATGATCATTAGCGTGAAATACATTTCATAATCGAGGGTGACGCCGCACCATTCATGCAAGTTAGTGGGGATGATTCGATCACCGCACTGTAGCAGGAAGTCTATCTACCGTTTGTCATTTGTACGATAGTGCCAAAGTGATCAGCATGCTCACTTCACGGTGTCCAACTGCGGATTTTAGGATTAATCTTCCGCCGTAAGAGTGGTTCTCGGCCGACAGAGCCTCTGGGTTCGCTTGCCAAAACGGTACATCCGCCAGGCGGTGACAGAACCTTCGGCCAGAGGCTTGAAAAATAGCCCCAGTCGCCCCTCACTCCCTTCCCGGAGCAGCTGGTCGCCAATGACCTCCATCCCGGCGACGATGGTGGCGCTGGTGATGGAGTACTTTAACAGGCGCCATGAGGAGAGTCCGGTGGGGTTGAGACCATAGACCCCACCGATCTTTTTCACCAGCACCGCCCCCTGCCACAACACAAACAGCGCATCGAGGGAGGGGTGTGGCAGAAACATCACCCCCGCACCGCCGCGATAGGCGCTCTGCTGAATCAGCCGATCCACCTCGCGATCGAGGCGGGTGAGGACGATATTCTCCAGCTGGCGCAGATAGTCATCGAGCTGTCGGTGGTGGCTGGCAGCATCCTCAAATTCGGTGAGAAGACGGGGGTAGCGTTGACGCAGATTTTCGAGAGTGGGGGCCATCGCTGCCCGATACTCTGCGAGATTGTTCTCCTTCAACGCCTGAGTCAACCGACCATGACGGGTGATAAGGGCATCTACCCGCTGCCGTGCCCGATATTCACGCCAGCCACTGCGGAACAGCAGAGTAAGCAGCGCGAGGGAGAGCAGGAGCAGAGGCAACCCCAACCAGCGGGAGTGGTTCCAGATTTCAACCAGAGTCACCCCCCCTGTGTAGAGGATCCAACTCGCCGCCAACAGCACCGTTAGGGAGAAGAGTCGCCCCCACTCGCCCCGGTGTGGAGTTTCCGGAGGAACTTCAAGGCTATCTACAGCGGAGAGCGGCGACAACGGCAGATCGCTTGCAGCCATCTTTTCCGTCTCCCCCTCCACCGCTTGCGGCAGACGGAAAACCGCCTCTTCCTTGGTGGTGCTCCCCTCCTCTCGGATACGCCCCTCCTTAAGCTCAACCGTCAGAGGAACCGTCTCCTCCGTCACTGGCCCGGGGATCCGCGCACGCATCACCGAAAATCTCCGCCAATGAGAAAATCTAACGCCTTACCGAGATTGAGCGCGGGAAAGCCACGATAGAGCGGTTCAGAGAGGAGAGTAGCATCGGGCTGAAAATTCATAAACTGAAAATGGAGTTGTGACCAGTCGGGGGGCATATCGAGAGGGATCCCCCCCGGATCATAGGCTGCTGCCCCGTCACTTCCATCAGGCCGACCGTAGAGGATCTCCCGCACCGGTGGCCGGGTAGTTCGCCGATCTTCGGTGGCGCAGATCGAGGCCAGCGCCAGCACATCATGGTGCAGCGTTCCCGCCTGAAGGTGGTTATGATCATCGACCAATTTCAGGATCTTGCGCACCATCTGCTCAAGATTGGCGCGATCTCCCCGCACCACATGATCCGCCTTGGTGGCAGCAAACAGGAGGTGGCTAGTTCTCGCGCCGGTCAGCCACGACAGCACTCCCCCCTTACCATAGTTGAAAGAGTGGAGCGTATCGGCGTAGGCGGCAACCATCTCGTTAAAGGCGTCCTCCCCCAGCTGCAGCATCCGCAGTAGATCTACCAGCACGATCTGGCGATCCATCTTTGAAAATGTGTGGCGATAAAAGGGACGAATCACCCGGTTCTTATACTGCTTAAACCGTTTCACCATCCCCCGGCCAAGAGGGCCATAGCGTAGCCCCTCCGGTAGCGGCACCAGACGCAACATCGGCGAGTGGCGCAGGGTATCGGGGCGTAACAGCCTTCCCGGCTGGTTCAGGGTATATCCTGCGGAGGCGGCCTGGGTAAGATAGGCGGCCCAACTTTCGGTGAGACGGGTGACCAGCTCCTCATCAAAAGCCCTCCCCGGGGGGATCTCCTGCAACAGCCGCCGGTACTCCTCACTCCACTCCTGTCGTCGCCCCTTTCGGGTCAGTTTCAGCATCTTCTCCGACCAGTGATCATAGGAGATATCAAGCATGGAGAGATCCATCAACCACTCCCCCGGATAGTCCACCAGCTCTAACTGAAGATGGCGAATCCCTTTGGGAAAGCGTTGTGAGCTGTACTCGAGATCGAGCACCAGATGCGATACCCCCTCCGTCGCCTCGGGCCAGCGGGCATCCCGTCCGGCAAGGGTGTCACGCACCCGACGAAACGGGTAGTGGGGAAGTTCCGGATAGAGATCATCGCGGATCTCGGCACAACGATACTCTCCCCGCTCAAAGGGGCCAAACTGGGCCAGCGGCCCCTGCCCCCGTTTTGTGGTCCACGCATCTGCAGTCAACAGCGCCTGTGCCAAGGCACCGATAAAGACGGTCTTACCCGAACGGGAGAACCCGGTCACTCCCAGCGTGATCCGCTCACGCCGCAGATTCTCAAGCCTACGCAACACCCCTCGTTTTAACATCTTAACCGCTCTCCGTTGTCGATGATGCGGCGGCGGATCCCGCCACGACTGCCGCCATTAATGGTGACGCCCCGATATGGGGGGAGACGCTCCACTGAACCGTTGGATGAGAGAGGGCGACCTCATCTATCCTGGCGGGGATATCACGCACAACATGAGAACCGGCAGCGAGGAAATAGGGGACAACAGTGATCTCGCTGCACCCCAAACCCACCAGCTCGTCGGCAGCAGTGGCGATATCGGGTTGGGCCAGTTCGAGAAAGGCAAACGCTACCTGAGAATACTCTTCGACAACTGCGTATTTAACCCGCTGCGTCACCGCCCCAATCTCGAGGTTTGACTCCTCTTTGCGGCTACCGTGCGCCACCAGCAACAACCCTTTCATCTTTCCTCCTCATGTTGAGATCTTCTCCAGCGGTTTTGTCAGTAGCAGAGCGTCCTCTCTCCCCACCGCTGCCGGATAGTAATCCCGGCGCAGACCGCTCTTCACAAATCCGAGCGCCAAATAGAGATCAATCGCACGGCGGTTAGAGGGACGAACCTCGAGATAGAAGCGAGTCGCCCCACCCTCTCCCGCTGCGCGCAGCGCCTCTTCCACCACCATTTTTCCCACCCCCTTCCCCTGCTGTCCGGGGTGAAGGGCGACATTGAGCAGGGTCGCCTCATCACTGACCAGTTGAAAGATGAGATACCCCGCCATCTCCTGCGCCACCTCAATCTTCCAGCAGCGATACCCCATCTCCCGTCCGGTGGTCAGGCAGTCGGCGAAGATCTTTTCACTCCAGCCGAAATCGTAACAGAGTGACTCTATGAGTACCATCTGTGGCAGATCATCCAGAGTCAATTCGCTGAGGGTATACGGGGTCACTTTGGCGTCAAAACCGTCATCGCAAGCAGCAGATCGCTCCACGCCTCTGCTTTATCCAGCGGCTGCTGCAGCAGATGAGTCGGGGAGTAGGTGACTACCAGTGGCAGCGTCCTCTCCTGAGTGAGTGGGAGTGGGTGGAGCACCCCTCGAAGCTGAGATATCGGCTTATCACTCTGAAGCAGGGTCTGTGCCGCCAGTGCCCCCATGACTACAATGACCTGCGGTTCAATCAGGGTGATCTGTCGGTGAAGATGGTGAAAACAGGCGTCCAGCTCCTGCGTCTCGAATCGATGATCCGCCGCGGGGAGACACTTCACAAAATGGGTGAGATAGATCTCCTCTCGCACCAGCCCCAGTGCTGCCAACATCGCCGTAAAAAGCGGCGCCTCCTCTCCGGAAAACACGCTGCGCTGACGATCATCTGCAGTTGAGGGGTGGTCGCTGATAAAGAGCCACCGAGCCTCATGGTTGCCAGATCCCACCACTGCTCCAGTCCGGCGCAAGACCAGAGGTGGACACTCCAGACAGTTTTCAACCGCCTGCTCCAGTTCAGGCCAGCTGGGTATAGAGGGGAGGCTCTCCGTCTGAGGAGGCGCGACCGTGTGAGCCGCACCCCTCCCCTCCCCCATTTCACTCTGTTGCATTCGCGGGGATGAAGAGGAAGTGGAAACCACCGAAGGGGGATCCTCCGGTAGCGGGTGCGCACTCTGCACACCACGGGGCGGACGCAATTGCCACTGCTCTATCCCCATCCGCTGTAGAGCAAGAGCACGCCGCTCTACAGCGGCTTCATCCCCGGTTTCAGACATCACCACCCTGAGGTCGGAGGCGGAAATCACCGGAGTTGATCTTGTTCAAGCCGTTAAGATAGGCCATGGCGGAAGCGATGACGATATCGGTATCCGCCCCCTGCCCATTGACTATTTTTCCCTCTTTCCCAAGACGGATGGTCACCTCACCCTGAGAGTCGGTGCCGCTGGTGATATTGTTCACGGAATAGAGGAGCAGTTCGGTTCCGCTGGCGACAATCGAATCGATAGCACGGAGTGCGGCATCCACCGGCCCCCCACCTGTCGCCTCCCCCTGCGCCTCTTCACCATCTACCGACAGCGTCACTACCGCATGGGGAACCTCACCGCTCTCGGAGCAGACCTTCAAAGAGAGCAGTTTCAGCGCCTCTTTTCCCCCCTCTTCACTAAAAGTGGTGGTCGCCAGCGCCTGGAGATCGTCATCAAACACCTCATGCTTCTTATCCGCCAGCTCCTTAAAACGGCTAAAGGCGCTGTTCAGGGCATCGGTAGAGTCAAACTCTATCCCCAACTCCAACAGCCGCGCCTTAAAGGCGTTTCGTCCGGAGTGTTTCCCCAGCACCATACGGTTGGCACTCCAACCGACATCTTCGGCGCGCATAATCTCGTAAGTTTCGCGACTCTTGAGCACCCCATCCTGATGGATTCCCGCCTCATGGGCAAAGGCGTTGGCACCGACAATCGCCTTATTGGGCTGCACCGGAAAGCCGGTGATCCCCGAAACCAGACGGGAGCTGGGAACGATCTGGGTGGTGTCGATATTGGTATAACAGTGAAAGACATCGTGACGGGTCTTCACCGCCATCACCACCTCTTCAAGAGAGGCGTTCCCCGCCCGCTCTCCAAGACCGTTGATGGTGCACTCCACCTGTCTCGCACCACTACAGACTGCAGAGAGGGAGTTGGCCACCGCCAAACCGAGATCGTTGTGGCAGTGGACCGAAAAGATAACCTTGTCCGAGTTGGGGATCCGCTCTCGCAACTGCTTGATGGTATCGCCAAACTGCCCCGGAAGATTGTATCCCACAGTATCAGGCACATTAAGGGTGGTCGCCCCGGCCGCGATCACCGCATCGAAGATTCGACAGAGAAAGTCGAGATCAGAGCGCCCCGCATCCTCAGCAGAGAACTCTACATCATCGGTATAACGACGCGCCCGTTTTACCGCCATCACCGCCTGCTCCACCACCGCATCCGGTTCCATCCGCAGTTTGTGCTGCATATGGATGGGAGAGGTGGCGATAAAGGTGTGAATACGCGCCGAACTGGCCCCCCGCAACGCTTCACCTGCACGGTCGATATCCTTCTCCAGTGCCCGGGCAAGGCCGCAAACAGTGGCCTCCTTAACCGCGGCGGCAACGGCAGCCACCGCTTCAAAATCACCAACTGACGCGATAGGAAAACCGGCCTCAATCACATCCACCCGCATCCGTTCCAGCATTTTGGCAATGCGGATCTTCTCCTCTTTGGTCATCGAGGCACCGGGACTCTGTTCGCCATCCCGTAAGGTGGTATCAAAAATGATTAATCTGTCATCACTGCTATTCATGATTCTCTCCCAACCGCCGCAGAGCGGTCTCTCAATTTATCTCAAACCGACCGCCCCTAGAGGAGGGTCAATCAAAATCAGTTATTTTGGGTGCCCGAACCGGGCCGGTGTAGGTGATCACTGCCCTAAGGCAGAAGTCGCAGCAAGGGGAGTTGCAGAGGCGCAGCAGAGCGCGGCGATAAAATCGCTTCAGCTCCGGCTAAAAAGAGAGGGGGCAATCCAGACATGAGAGGACTATAGATCATCTTTTACGGCATTGACAAGCAGTTTTTATCCTATTGCCCCCGAGGATGACTTCGTGGACGACGACCGCCCCCGCCCGCATCGCGTCCACGGCTACCGCCCCCACTAAACTTCTTCTTCGGGGGACGGCGTTTGCGCGGTTCAGGGGTGATCAGATGATCATCCTGAATCGAGATCACCGGAATTTTAGAACCGATATAGGATTCAATATCCATCAAGGAGTAAGCGTACTCTTCACAGGCGAAACTGATCGCCGTCCCGCTGGCACCGGCGCGAGCAGTACGACCGATACGGTGGACATAATCTTCGGCATCCTGTGGTAGATCAAAGTTAATGATATGGGTCACCCCGGGGATGTGCAGCCCTCTGGCAGCAACATCAGTGGCAACCAGAATCGGAAACTCCCCCTCCTCAAAGCGCTGTAACAGTCTCTGCCGCTTCGCCTGCGGCACATCCCCAGAGAGCACCGCGTTGCGATAACCGTTGCTCTCAAGAAAACCCCAGACAATATCAGCATTGCGTTTGGTATTCACAAAGATGATGGAGCGCTGCGGCTGATGTTGGTGAAGAATTCCGAGAAGCAACGGAATCTTCTCGGAGGTCGCCGGATGAAACAGGTGCTGCTCAACATTATCGGTAGTGACATCTGTCGAGGCGATCTTCACCAGCTTGGGGTTGTTCATATGCTCATAAGCCAGCTCCATCACCCGCATCGAAAGGGTGGCAGAGAAGAGCATATTGAGACGCTGCTGCGGATCAGGCATCCGCCGCAAGAGATAGCGAATATCATCAATAAAGCCGAGATCAAACATCCGATCCGCTTCATCAAGGACAAGGACATCGGCCGCTTTGAGATCAAACACCCGCTGTTTGAAGTAATCGATTAATCTTCCCGGGGTTCCGATGAGGATATCCAGCCCCTCGGTGATCGCTTTTCGTTGTGACTCGTAGCCGGTGCCACCATACGCCAGTCCCAGACGCAGTCCGGTACCCCTCCCCAAAAGTTCTCCATCTTTGCAGATCTGAATTGCCAACTCGCGCGTTGGTGCAAGGATCAAGGCCCGCGGCTGATTTTTTCGCCGCCCCTCCTTCTCAGGATGGGTAAGCAGCCGACTAAAGGTAGCCACCATGAAGGCAGCCGTCTTTCCGGTACCCGTCTGTGCCTGACCCGCGATATCACCGCCGGCAAGAGAGATCGGGAGGGTCTCTGCCTGAATCGGGGTGCAGTGGGTATAGCCGGCGGCATCGAGACTTTCGATGATAATAGGGAGGAGAGCAAACTCCCGAAATTGGGTTTCAATACAGTTATCTTTTTCCATGGCGGATAGAGTACCAAAAAAATGGCTCGCGGAGTTCTCTTTCATAAAGAGAAAAAAAAGAGGGAGAAGACTTGCATTGATCCCTCTTTTCGGCTCAAATGAGCGCACAGTGTAAAACGATGCCCACTTAACCGGCAAATTATTCCCCATTTTTCGAAGTTACCGGAGAGATAAAATTGAGCGACAAGATCATTTATGCAAATGATGATACCTTTGACGAAGAAGTCCTGAAAACAGAGGGTTACATCCTCGTGGACTACTGGGCAGACTGGTGCGGCCCCTGCAAGATGATCGCCCCGATTCTGGATGAAATTGCCGAAGAGTACGATGGCAAGATCAAGATTGTGAAGCTGAATATTGATGAAAATCCCAATACTCCACCCAAATACGGTATCCGCGGCATCCCTACCCTGATGATCTTCAAGGATGGCGAAATTGAAGCCACCAAAGTCGGGGCAGTCTCCAAGTCGCAACTCACGGCGTTCATTGACAGCAACACCTGAAAGCAACCCAATCCAGCCTCTCCCGAGCGACTACAGTCGTTAACGGGAGAGGTGGAGATGGTCGCCTTCAAAAAAAGCAGAGGCACGAAAGGGATTTACCACCCCTCTCCCCTATACCCAAGAGAGTTGGAAACACTAGATTTCTGTGCGTCGAGAAGAGTGGCTGTTCAGGGTATGAAGCCGCATGAATAGTCATTCTATTCAAAGGGTTCATAACGCTCGAGAGTCGCGCTTATCAGCTTTTTGGAATCAGCGTTTACAGGTATCCTGGGTAGATATGCAGAGAGTTCTAGACTCAATCCCAAGTCGGTGGTAACCTTTCCCCATCGTCTGTCGGTCATCTGCACTGAATTCGTCCCCAGCCCCTCCAAAAAACAGTAGTACCGTAAATCCGCATCCTACTTCTGACACTTATACCCAAGATACTTGGAAACACTGGATTTCAGGGAGTCGAGAAGTGTGGCTATTCAAGGCATGAAGCCGCATGAATAGTCATTCCAGACA
>JADFYS010000076.1 GCA_015232955.1 Gammaproteobacteria bacterium | reverse complement strand
TACCTCCTGCATCCATGCAGTCGTGCATTGTTCTACCTTCGTCCATCCTTGGACTCGTACCTTCGGCATCCATGCCTTCGTTGCACTGCACTGCCACAAACGCGCCCTTCACGGTGTCCAACTGCGGATTTTAGGATAATAAGATTTAAATCGATTGGTTAAAATATACCCAAGATACAGTGAAACAGGGGGTTTCAGGATAACCGGATGAGTAGCTATTCAAGGCATGAAGCCGCATGAATCGTCCCTTCTCTACTCAATAAAATCCCGGCGCCACTGAAAGAGCAGACCCGTCCCCGTCGCAGGCGGCGCAAAGTCGGTTGCGGTACAGATCCCGGGAAGTTGTGCCAGCTCCCCGTTGAGATAGATCAGCGGCCAGTGGGGTCGCAGCCATGGCGGAATTCCCGCCTCTTGAAAGATATTCTTTAGAGTGTGGTGGCCACTGCGCCCTTGGGGTGAGATCCGCTCCCCACCCTGCCGCCAACGCAGTTCAACCCGTGCCTCCTCCTCCAGCCAGCGAAGAGCGATTCCGCCACCTGCTATCCGTGTCGGTTCTATCCTTCCCAGTGTAGAGGGGGAGAGTTGGGTCGGAGCGGTGGTAGCGAGAGCGTAGTGCTCTCCGCCTTTTTGTGGGGGGGGGAGCGGTCGGTAGAGATAGAGTCGGCCGCGATATCGACTTAGAACGGTCCCTTGCCAACGGATAGTCGGTCGGCGATCTACCGCCGCTGTCACTACCGTGGTGAGGATCTGCTCCAGCCGTGCGGTGGAGGGGAGAGAAAACCCCCGGCTCACAATCCAGTGGCGGAGGAGATTTCTGCTCCGCCCCGGAGAGAGGGTCTCAAATGCCGCGAGTTCAAGTGCTGCATCTGCCCCACGCTGCCAGCGCTGTAGATCCTCTTCGGCCACCTCCTCCAGCAGCTGCTCCGCCTCGCGAAAGTGGTCGCTACTTCTTGCCAGCGCCGCTACCACCCCCTGCCTACGCTGTTGGAGCGCAGGCAGGAGCTGGTGACGGAGGTAGTTGCGATCATGGTGCCGACTCTGGTTGGAGGGATCTTCGATCCAGGAGAGTTGGTGGTGGCGGGCGTACCCCTCGATCGCTTGGCGAGAGACGCCGAGCAGTGGCCGCAGTAGCCACCCCGCGCCGAGGCGACGCAATGGGGGCATCGCCGCAGCCCCGCGCACCCCACAGCCGCGCAGTAGTTGCAGCAGCATCGTCTCCGCCTGATCATCCTGATGGTGGCCAAGAAAGAGGAGATCACCCTCTTTCAGCGCTGCGGTGAAATGTTGGTAACGGAGCCGCCTTAGCGCCGCCTCGACCCCACCATCGGGGGGATCCGTTAATTTGATGCGCTGAACCTCAAACGGGATCTGGAGCGATTGACAGTAGCGCTGACACCACTCTGCCCACGCCGCTGATTGGGGGTGTATACCGTGATCAACATGGAGGGCCGAGAGTTGTGCCGACTGCTGCTGCCGCAACCGAGAGAGGAGATGGAGGAGGACGGTGGAGTCGACACCGCCACTCAACCCTACCCACCACCGCCCTGCAGAGGGGAGCTGTTGTAGCAGCGGTAGGAGTGTTGCGGGAGTGAGCCGTTCACCGCTCACCGCAATCCGTTGACCAGACGCCTTCTCAGGAGTTGAAGTGTCCAAACGAGAGGAGGCGCTGATAGCGCCTGTCGAGCATCTCCTCCAGAGGCTGCGCCCGCAACCGTTGCAGCGCCTTCACCAGCTCTTTCTGGATACTCTCTGCCATCTCACCACTGTGACGGTGCGCCCCACCCAGAGGTTCTGCAATCACCCGATCCACCAGCTTCAGCTCCAGCAGCCGGGCGGAGGTGATCCCCAACGCTTCGGCAGCATCTGCCGCTTTATCGGCACTTTTCCACAAAATTGAGGCGCACCCTTCGGGGGAGATGACCGAGTAGGTGCTGTACTCCAACATCATCACCTCATCCCCAACCCCGATGGCGAGGGCACCGCCCGATCCCCCTTCTCCGATCACCGTACAGAGGATCGGTACTTTGAGTTGAGACATCTCCAACAGATTGGTGGCGATCGCCTCTGACTGTCCGCGCTCTTCCGCCCCGACACCGGGATAGGCCCCCGGTGTATCAATAAAGGTGATCACCGCCATATTAAAGCGCTCGGCCATCTTCATCAGCCGCAACGCCTTGCGGTACCCCTCTGGTGACGGCATTCCAAAGTTGCGCTTCACCTTCTCGGTAGTATCCCGCCCTTTCTGATGGCCGATCACCATCACCGGCTCCCCTTTCAGGCGCGCCATGCCACCAACGATCGATTCATCATCGCGATAACCGCGATCCCCATGCAGCTCTTCAAAATGGGTGAAGATGAGCGGGATATAGTCGAGGGTGTAGGGTCGTTGTGGGTGTCGTGCCAGCTGCGAGGTCTGCCACGCATTGAGTTTAGAGAAGATGGTCTCGGTGAGGTTGTCACTCTTCACCTTCAGCTTGCTGATCTCTTCCGCAATATTGACCTCGGCGTCATCCCCGACATACCGCAGCTCCTCTATCTTCGCCTCCAGCTCAGCTATCGGTTGTTCAAAGTCGAGAAAATTCAGGTTCATGGTCGGCTCCTAAAGCAATGCCATTCAGTAAGTGATTGCGAAGGGGGGTCCCTCTGTCACTGATTATAACGCAAGGTGACCATCTCCTCACCTAGCAGTCGTCGCAGCCGCTCCAATAGCAGTTGTGCCGGACGGATCTGCCACTGCTCTCCCAGGGTCAGGGTCGCCCTGGCCCCCGCCCCACCGTAACGAATGGTGATGGGAAGCAGACCATCACAGTAGGGCTGCAGCACCTCCTCCAGTTGCGGCACGATATGAGTTAAGAGCGGTGTCTCCCCCCACTGCTGTCGATCCAGCTCCAGCTGCAGTACCCTGCCGTAGTGCTCTCGCGCCCGTTCGAGATCAAAGAGTGCATCCGCCGTAAAACGGTTCTCTCCGGAGTAGTCATCGCGATTGACCTCCCCCTCCACCACCAGCACCTGATCCCGGGCCAACAGTGCCTGACTCTCCTGATAGAGGTTGGAGAAGACTGCCACCTCAATCCGTCCACTACGATCATCGAGGGTGACGAAGGCAAACCGTTTTCCCCCTTTGGTATCGCGGGTACGGATGGAGATCACCAGCCCCGCCACCTTCCGTTTGCGCTTCGCTTCTGGCTGCAGGGTGGCGATGCGCTGCACACCGATCGCTTCAAGTTCCGGCAGATGCTCCTCTATCGGGTGTCCGGTGAGATAGAGACCCAGTGTCTCTTTTTCGGCACGAAGGCGATCTTGCTCCGGCCACTCTGCCTTTTCGATAAAGTTGCCGTCACTGCCAGAGCTGTCGACACGACCAAACCCGAAGAGATCCCCCATGCCGACTCTGCTGTTTTTCGAGATCTGCTCTGCAATCTGCATCGCCCGAGGCAGGGTCGCGAGCAGGGTGGCACGGTTGGCTCCCAACTGATCCAGCGCCCCGGCCCGAACCAGGGTCTCCAGCACCCGTTTATTCATTTTCCGCAGGTCGATGCGTTGACAAAAGTCGAACAGATCTTTAAATGCGCCGAACTTTTGCCGCTCTTCCACCATCGCCGAGATGGCGGCACTCCCCACCCCTTTTATCGCCCCCAGACCGTAGACAATGGTGCCATCCTCCAGAACCACAAACTTATAGGCGCTGTGGTTGACATCCGGGGGTAGCACCCGAATCGCCATCGTCTCGCACTCATCGATAAAAAAGACCACCTTGTCGGTATTTTCAATATCGGCAGAGAGCACCGCCGCCATAAAGGCAGAGGGGTAGTGCTGCTTGAGCCAGGCGGTCTGGTAGGCGACCAGGGCGTAGGCGGCGGAGTGCGATTTATTAAAGCCGTATCCGGCAAACTTCTCCATCAAGTCAAAGATATAGGTTGCGTTCTCCTCTTCGATCCCCCGCTCTAACGCACCGGTGGTGAAGATCGCCCGCTGCTTCGCCATCTCTTCCGGTTTCTTCTTCCCCATCGCCCGGCGGAGGAGGTCGGCCCCCCCGAGAGAGTAGCCGGCGAGCACCTGTGCAATCCGTTGCACCTGCTCTTGATAGAGGATGACCCCGTAGGTGGGTGAGAGTGCCGGTTCGAGATCGGGGTGGGGATACTCCACCTTCGCCCGCCCATGTTTGCGGTTGATAAAGTCGTCCACCATCCCCGAGCCGAGCGGCCCCGGTCGAAAGAGGGCGACCAGGGCGATAATATCTTCAAAGGTGTCGGGCTGAAGGCGCAGGATGAGATCTTTCATCCCCCGCGACTCCAACTGAAAAACGGCTGTGGTCTGCCCCTGTTTCAGCAGCTCAAATGTGGGCTTGTCATCCAGAGGGATTGAGGTGATGTCGAGGGTACGGTTGTGAGCGAGCTTGACATTTTTCACCGCCCAGTCGATGACCGTGAGGGTCTTGAGGCCGAGAAAGTCAAATTTGACCAGCCCCACCTTCTCCACATCATCCTTATCAAACTGGGTGACAACATTGCCCCCCCCCTCTTCACAATAGAGCGGGGCAAAGTCGGTGAGGGCGGTGGGGGCGATCACCACTCCGCCGGCGTGTTTTCCGGCGTTGCGTTTCAACCCCTCCAGCTGCCGCGCCATATCGATGAGGGCGGTCACCTCTTCCTCCTCTTCATAACGCTGGCGCAGGGTCTCCTCCTGCTCCAGCGCCTTGCTGAGAGTCATCCCCAGCTCAAACGGAATCAGCTTGGCGATGGAGTCGACAAAGCCGTAGCCGTGGCCGTAGACCCGCCCCACATCCCGTATCACCGCTTTTGCCGCCATCGAACCGTAGGTGATGATCTGTGACACCTTGTCCCGGCCATATTGACGCGCAACATAGTCGATCACCCGATCCCGGCCATCCATACAGAAATCGATATCAAAGTCGGGCATCGACACCCGCTCCGGGTTGAGAAAGCGTTCAAAAAGAAGATCGTAGGCGAGGGGGTCGAGATCGGTAATGGTCAGGGCATAGGCGACCAGGGAACCCGCCCCCGACCCCCGTCCCGGCCCCACCGGGATCGGATCGGCCTGACTCTTGGACCACTGGATAAAGTCGGCAACAATCAGAAAGTAGCCGGGGAAGCCCATATTGATGATCACCTCCAGCTCGGTCTCGAGCCGCTCATCGTAGGGCTGGCGTGCGCTGGCAAAATCGGGGTGTTCCGGATCGAGGATCTTTTGCAACCGTCTCTCTAACCCCTGTCGCGAGAGGTGACGAAAATAGTCGGCCTCACTCATCCCTTCGGGGATGGGAAAGTCGGGCAGAAAGTATTTACCCAGCGTTAGCTCAACATTGCAGCGCCGAGCAATCTCGACACTATTGGCAATGGCTTCTGGGATATCACTAAAGAGTTCCACCATCTCTTCCGGGGTGCGCAGATACTGCTCTTCCGAATATTCGCGGGGGCGGTGGGGATCCTCCAGCATCCGGCTGTTGTGAATGGCGACCCGCACCTCGTGCGCATCAAAATCTTCGCTCTGAAGAAAGACCACATCATTGGTCGCGACCACCGGCAGATCGAGTTCTGTCGCCAGCTCTACCGCCGCATGCAGATAGTGCTCCTCTCCCGCTCTTCCTGTCCGCTGGAGTTCAAGATAGTAGTTGTCGCCAAAGATCTGGCGATACTGTTCCAGCAACTGCCGCGCCTGATCCTTGCGATTGGCCACCAGCGCCTGTCCCACATCCCCCCCCCGTCCTCCCGAAAGGGCGATCAACCCGTCATGGTGATCCCCCAACCACCCTCGTTCAATATAGGGCAACCCCTGATGTTGCCCTTCAAGATAGGCGCGGGAGATGAGTTGACAGAGGTTGCGATAACCGGCCAGGGTACGACAGAGGAGAACCAGTTTCCCCGCCTTCTCTCGCCCCGAGTGGTGACGGATTCGCAGTTCGGCACCGATAATCGGTTTTACTCCGGCACTCCGCGCGGCGGAGTAGAAGCGGATGAGGGCAAAAAGATTGCAGTGATCGGTGACCGCAACGGCCACCATACCGCTGGAAACAACCCCCTTTAACAGTGGCTTGATTCGGACCAAGCCATCAATCAGAGAGTATTCGCTATGAAGGTGGAGATGAACGAACGCGCTGCTCATCAGCGCGCTATTTGTGATCCCCGGAGAGGGCCGAGATCTGGAGGTGGTTGACATAGTTCTGAATCATCGACTCTTGCCCTGCGCGCAGGTTCTTAAAAGCAAACCCCACCTGATGCTGCGCCTGACCATTTTTATTGGTAATTTCAAACGAGTTTCTCACCTCGAGATCCACTTCAAAACTGTGAACATTGGGGATGGTGATCACCGCAGGTGTAAAGTTCTGCCCTATCTCCACCTCAAGACGGTGCTCGGTGTCATCCACCCGTAACCCACCACAGCTCATGTCGGTGACCCGGAACACCTGTAACGCCCCGCGCTGCTGCAGGGTGAGTGAGATGGTGACCGGATTGATAAAAGGGGTGTGTACCCGAAAAAATTCTCGGTTCTGAAAACGGTAGAAGATCTCGGGAAGTGGCGAGACCAGTACCCGCTCTCCCTGAAATTTTGCGAGACTGATGCCGCTGAGAATAAAACGGATCTTCACCCCACCAGGGGTTCCGACGACCGTCCCCCGGTTGCGTTCCAGCAGTCGCTGGAGCACCTTCTCCTCCACCGGGGGTTCAAACACCACGAGATCGCGTTTATTGATCACCGTAATCACCGTCGTCGGAAAGAGCTCTTTACCGCCGTCAAAGAAGAGGGTGAGGGGATCCGGCTTGAGACTGAGCGCACGCAATCCCCGAATCACCTCATCATGTTTACTGATGACATAGCGTTCAAGGTTGTCCCGAACCTCACTGGGAAGGTTCTGGTGATCATCGACAATGGTCCCCTCTTCACCAACGCTCATCGTCGTGCCCCCCCATCGCCACACGCCCCCTCAGATATTGGCATTAACTCAAAGAAGATCAATGTTCTACTACCATTCAGTAACCGCGACGCCCGCCGATCCGCAGTCGCAGGGCGTTGAGCTTGATAAAGCCCGATGCATCTTTCTGGTCATAGGCCCCAGCGTCGTCTTCAAAGGTGGCAATGGCTTCATCAAAGAGGGAGTCTGACTCTGACTTGCGGCCAACGACGGCAACGCTCCCCTTATAGAGCTTGACCCGCACCGCTCCGTTGACCCGCTTCTGGCTCTCATCGATCGCGGTCTGGAGCATCTTCCGCTCGGGACTCCACCAGTAGCCGTTGTAGATAAGCGTAGCGTAGCGGGGCATTAACTCATCTTTGAGGTGAGCCACTTCGCGATCCAGAGTCAGAGACTCCATCGCCCGGTGTGCTTTAAGCATCACCGTTCCCGCCGGAGTCTCGTAACAGCCGCGCGACTTCATCCCCACATAACGATTTTCGACAATATCATCACGACCCACACCGTTGGCGCCGGCGATGCGGTTAAGGGTCTCCATCACCGTTGCCGGGGTCATCGCCTCACCGTTAATCGAGACGATATCTCCCGCCTCAAAACCCAACTCAAGGTAGGTCGGGGTCTCTGGTGCCGCTTCCGGTGCTGTGGTCCAGCGCCACATCGACTCTTCCGCCTCCGCCCAGGTATCTTCGAGAATGCCCCCCTCGTAAGAGATGTGGAGAAGGTTGGCATCCATAGAGTAGGGCGACTTTTTCCCCTGCTGGTACTCTACTGCAATGTTGTGCTCTCTTGCATACGCCATCAACTTCTCTCGCGACAGCAGATCCCACTCGCGCCACGGGGCGATAATCTGAATATCCGGTTTCAGGGCGTAGGCTCCCAACTCAAACCGGACCTGGTCGTTGCCCTTGCCGGTTGCTCCGTGAGAGATGGCATCGGCCCCGGTCTCGGTCGCAATCTCTACCAGCCGTTTCGAGATAAGGGGACGGGCAATGGAGGTTCCAAGAAGATACTCCCCCTCATAGATGGCGTTGGCACGGAACATGGGGAATACGAAATCACGGGCAAACTCTTCACGCAGATCTTCGATATAGATCTCTTGAATTCCCGCCGCTTCCGCCTTGGCTCGTGCCGGCTCCACCTCTTCACCCTGACCGATATCCGCCGTAAAGGTGACAATTTCACACTGATAATGATCCTTCAGCCATTTGAGGATGATGGAGGTATCCAACCCTCCGGAATACGCAAGAACCACTTTACCAATTGTAGACATATATTCTCCGAAAAAACGCCCCTAACCGACAGCGGGAAGAGAGGGCAATGAGTTGAAAACGATGGTTTATATTGGAAACACTGAATTTCAGGGTTCTTGGGTATAAACCTAAGATTTAACCTAACTTGCATGAATGGTGCGGCGTCACCCTCGATTATGAAATGTATTTCACGCTAATGATCATGCCAGA
>JADFYS010000075.1 GCA_015232955.1 Gammaproteobacteria bacterium | reverse complement strand
CTGCTTTTTTAACCCTCACCCCTACCCTCTCCCGCTGGGAGAGGGAGATCAGGTGATGGGGTCTGAACGGTTACCTAAGAGTTGGAAAGGATGGGTTCACTGGTGATAAAGAGGGTGAGACGATCTCCTGGGTGGAGATAATCATCTTGATGGAGATCATTCCAGTGGCGCAGACTCTTTATTGAGACCCTGTATCTGCGTGAGATGCGTGACAGCGAATCCCCTTTGCGAACAGTGTAGTGGACTTTGCGTGTTCGAGATCCACTATCGTTCTCTTCAACTGCAGCAATGGCAGTAGTAGTCGCTGCCTGTGGATACTCTATCCGCAACGGTTGTCCCACCTTCAGTAGGGTGCCGTGTTGCATCTCGTTCCATGCTCTGAGTTCTGCTACCGATACCGAATAGAGACGAGCGATGGCCCAGAGACTCTCACCGCTACGCACGGTGTGTTCTCTGGTTCGTGTCGGCTTCGTTGCAGGTTTGTCAGTTATAGTGGTTGCAGTGATGACTGATGAGGTGGTGTTTTCGCTATCAGCGCCGGGTATGTTGAGGATCTCTCCAACTTTAATGAGATCACCCTCTAGGCGGTTGGCTCTGCGGATTGCGGCGACGGAGCTGTTAAAACGGCGGGCAATTCTGCCGAGGAGATCGCCACTTGCCACACGATACTGGCGTAGGGTGACCCACTGTGAGCTGGGGATCTGCGCCAACTGCTGCTGAAAGCTCTCTGCTCTGGCGGCTGGGAGGAGGAGGTGGTGGGGACCATCGGGATCGGTATTGCGTCTTTTGAAACCGGGATTGTAGAAGTAGATCTCGTTCAGGGAGAGACCAGAGAGTCTGGCCACAAGATCGAGATCAATCTGTTCTCCGATCTCGATCCTCTTGAGTCTTTGCTGATCTGGAATCGACTTTAGAACCAGCCCTTGTGCAGGGGGATTCGCGACAATCCGGATGATGGCAAGCAGTTTTGGTACATAGTTGCGCGTCTCTTGCGGAAGATCCAGTGACCAGAAGTCTATCGCTTTACCGGCGTCGAGGTTCGCCCGGATCTCTTGCGCAACCCTGCCCTCTCCGGCGTTATAGGCAGCCAGGGCGAGGAGCCAATCGCGGTCAAACTGATGGTAGAGAATGCTCAGATAATCAAAGGCAGCATCGGTGGCAGCGATAACATCACGACGGCCATCATACCAGTGGTTCTGTTTCAGACCAAAATGGAGGCCGGTTGAGGGGATAAACTGCCATAGCCCCGCGGCACCACTGCGTGAACGGGCAAGCGGTTTATAGGCGCTTTCGACCACCGGCAACAGCACAAGATCAAGTGGGAGTTGACGCGCCTCTGCCTCCTCAACGATTAGGCGAAGCCAGAGACTGGCGCGATTAAAGGTCTGCTCGAGAAAGAGGGGGCGGTTGCGATAAAATCTGACCCTCTTCTCAATCTCGGGGTGGTGGCTGGAGGTAAGAACCAGGTTAGAGCGAATTCGGTTCCAGAGATCGTGGGGCGGAACACAGAGGCCGACAGTGGGCTGTGCCGGGGAGGGGGTTATCTCGGGTAAAGAGGGGGGTTGGTTGGTGCGCTCTGTCTCACTGGGATAGTGGTTGTGGGAGGGTGAATCGTCCCGCTCTTCCGCCATTGGAAGGACGGAGATAACCACCTCGGGAGGCGGTGGAGTTAGCGGTGTACTCCTCACCACTGCTGGGGTCGAGAGACAGCCGGTGACGGTCCAGAGGATCAGGAGCAGCGAAACCAGCGTTCGTAGTGGTGATGCGAGTTGACCAGATGGTTGGGGCATGGTGTTGATTCTAACAACATGCGCATGAAAAGAATAGAGTTTTATCTTTCTTTGATTTTAGGCTCGCTGTTGTAGCGGTTACCGTGAAACCTCTCCTTCACTTTCTCGTCTAGCGGCAATCTTTTTTTCCAGCTTGCGCGAGATGTAGTCACAATAGTCTTGACTGTTATCGTAGTGGTAATCCAGTGCCAGAGTGGCGAGAAGGTCAAGTCCATCCCGCAGTTGTTGGATTTCAACAAGCGTTCGTCCACAGGTGAGGCAGCGGCTACCATCATCACGGCAGCTGCTTTTGCCTTGGCATGGTTGAAAAAGGGCCAATTTCTGTTACCCCTCTTCTGTCAGAGCGAGGAGATCTTCGATATCGGCTTCAATGAGTTGAAGATTCTTTTTATTACAGAAACGGCGCTCTTTATCGTTGGGTTCAGCGATTAACACCCAGCCGGCAGGCTCTCCGGCACCGTAGATGATATCAGAGAGCACCATTCGTTCCGTATCCCGTGTCATGCGTAGACCGAGGAAGAGATACTGTTTTCCCGGGCGCAGTTTCTTGAGAAAGTCGGGAATAGCAAACCCCCCCATCAGTTCTGTGATGTAGTCTACATAATCTGCATCAGAGGCGATGTAGGTCGCATCGGGAAGGGGGCTACCCATCGGTTTAAACAGGATCGGCAGGGTGGGATCGACCTCCTCCTGCGGGATTTCAGTGGCAGAGTAGGCGCTGCCATCATAGTGGTGGAGGCGAAACCGGTAATCGGTTCCACCGATGCGGGAGATACCGCGAATTAGGGTGTGGGGGGTCGAGCTGTAACTCTGCTGGAGTTGAACATCGCGATTAATATCGACGACATAGGGCGGTTTGATCGCTGCGATCCAGTCATGAAGAGGAGAGCGGGTCCAGCTCTCTCCACCATAGAGATTGTCGAGAAAGCGGTTGACCGCACTTCTCCCCCGTTTCAGCTCTACATCCATCGCCGCCCGTGCGAACTCATACATCAGGCGGGGAGACATCGGTTTCCCGTTATTCATGGCGAGGATGAGATCATCGCTCCACGCCGGGATCGGGGTACCGTTCTCGCTATGAACACTACCCGCAAGTGCTCCGGGTCCAAGATAGGGGACAACTGTTCCGGCAGCAACAGCCGCAAGCAGTGGCTTTAACTCTTCTGAACTCATGAAAAATGCTCTCCTGAACAGTGGGTATAGCGTGGGCGGAATAGGGGTACTGGCTTGTGAATATATCCATTAAGCAATAACCAAACCAGAAACCAGGGAATCGTTAAGGAGATGTGCGGAACAAGATCAATAAATGCAATAACAATAAGTTAAGATGCACCGGAATCTGTGCTTTCCGGGTAGTTTAGCAGAGTTACCCTCTGTGAATGCGCCGCTTACTTCAGGGGGTATGTTGCAAACACGACAGATGGCGAACGCAAGTTGCGCGAAGTCTGAAGCTACGGATCGCAAATCACTCAAAGGGTCTTTAACACCACCGCATAGACTCCACCGATGGCGAGATACTCCTCCTCCCCTTGCAGAACTCCGGGCAGGGTGTCAGAGGTGCAGACCAGCTTGGTGAGCGGGAGGCGGGTCTCCAGGATGTAATCACCAAACTCATCCGCCCGGTCACGATCAGCGGTGAAAGAGTTGAGATTGTTCATCACTACGATGTAGTGGCGAGGACGGGGAGAGGCGAGGATCTCGTGATCCTGAATTCGATTTACACCGCGGTAGAGGGTGAGGTGGCTCTGCTTGGGGTATTGTCGCCGTAGCTCATGCTGACAGAAGGTGTAGAGGAGATCGAGTTGTGACTCAAGGGCGTTGGTATTGTAGAGCCCCTCTGCCCGTGCGGCGAGATAGTGTTGGTAGTTGTCACCGCTAAAATCGCCTAGAGGGCCGTGGTGGTTACGCGGAAGGAGACCAAAACGGGACTCTACCCAGCTTTTGAGGACCGCCGCCTCACGACCATTAGCATCAAAGAACCAACCCCGGAGGGCGCGAAGATAGTCGGCGCGAATGCGTCTGCTGTGGCGACTCTTCTCCTGAAAACCCGCTTCATCGGGGTGGTTGAGAAGAAAAGAGAGCTTCATGTAGTGACGAAAGTGGAGCGCGCGCTCTGTCGCATCAGCAATGGATCCGAGGGCAGAGAAGAAGAGATGATGCAGGTCGAGGACACCATCTATATAGAGGGGGGCGGGATGGAGGTGATAGTTCAGACTCCCGAGCACAGCAGCAGGGAGGTTACAGTGGTTGATGGAGAGGCGGGCGTGGGGAGGGATCGTCACCCCGCTTTGTCCGCTTTGTTTGAATTCATCCATACAATTCTTAGGCGCTTGTCGCAAATGTCACGGCTGTAAACAGGCGAAAATTAAAAATTAACTCCATTATTAACAACGATATAAAAAATTATCCCGTATTGGTACGGGCGTTGCTTTGGTTGGTACCGAGGAAATGAGTATTCCACTTCAAATCAAATCAACTGTAACTGAGTAAGGAGAAAAAACATGGCGTTGCGTCAATGTGCAATCTACGGTAAAGGCGGTATCGGCAAGTCTACCACGACCCAGAATCTGGTGGCAGGTTTGGCCGAGTTGGGCAAGAAGGTGATGATTGTCGGCTGTGATCCCAAAGCGGACTCTACCCGCCTTATCCTCCACTCTAAAGCACAGAACACCATTATGGAGATGGCTGCCGAGGCGGGTACAGTAGAAGATCTCGAGCTGGATGATGTATTGAAGACCGGCTATGGCAATATCAAATGCGTTGAGTCTGGTGGTCCTGAGCCTGGCGTCGGTTGTGCCGGGCGTGGGGTTATCACCGCTATCAACTTCCTGGAAGAGGAAGGGGCATATGAAGAGGATCTCGACTTCGTATTCTATGATGTTCTGGGTGATGTGGTCTGTGGTGGCTTCGCCATGCCAATTCGTGAGAACAAGGCGCAAGAGATCTACATTGTCTGCTCTGGTGAGATGATGGCGATGTATGCTGCCAACAACATCTGTAAGGGGATTGTGAAATACGCCAACTCTGGCGGTGTTCGTCTTGCTGGCCTCATCTGCAACAGCCGTAATACCGACCGTGAAGATGAGCTGATTATCGCTCTGGCAGAAAAGCTCGGTACCCAGATGATTCACTTCGTCCCCCGTGACAACGCCGTACAGCGGGCAGAGATTCGTCGTATGACCGTGATTGAGTATGATCCCAAGCACAAGCAGGCCGATGAGTATCGCACCCTGGCACAGAAGGTTATTGACAACAAGATGTTGGTGATCCCAGAGCCTTGCACCATGGACGAACTGGAAGACCTGCTGATGGAGTTCGGCATTATGGATGAAGAGGATGAGAGCATCATCGGTCAGACTGCAGATGCAGAGAGCGCCTAAGTAGTATCGGCCGGTCAGTTCTGACCGGCACCCCTCTATTACTGTCTTTATGACCTGTCCATCCACAGATTAGTGGTGGCAGGAGAAGGAGAAGATTATGTCAACAATGACAAGCAATGAGACCCAAGCGCTGATTCAGGAAGTGCTTGAAGTCTATCCCGAACAAGCAAAAAAGGATCGTGCCAAGCACCTGACTGCCAATGATCCAAGTGTTGAGCAGTCGAAAAAGTGCATCACCTCCAACCGCAAATCCCTCCCCGGAGTGATGACCATTCGTGGCTGTGCCTACGCCGGTTCCAAAGGGGTGGTCTGGGGACCGATTAAGGATATGGTTCATGTCTCTCACGGGCCGGTCGGTTGTGGTCAGTATTCGCGCGCTGGTCGTCGTAACTATTATGTGGGTACTACTGGTATCAACACCTTTGGCACCATGAACTTCACCTCGGACTTCCAGGAGAAGGATATTGTTTTCGGTGGAGACAAGAAGCTCGCAACCATTATGACCGAGATTGAGCAGCTTTTCCCTCTCAACAAGGGGATCACTATTCAGTCAGAATGTCCGATTGGACTGATTGGTGATGACATTGAAGCGGTCTCAAAAAAGACGACGAAGGATATCGGCAAGCCGGTGGTTCCCGTTCGTTGTGAAGGCTTCCGTGGTGTGTCACAGTCGCTCGGTCACCACATCGCCAATGACGCAGTCCGTGACTGGGTGTTGGGCAATCGCGATAACGATCACAGTTTTGAGACGACCCCTTACGATGTCACCATTATCGGTGACTACAACATCGGTGGCGACGCTTGGTCATCCCGTACCCTGCTCGAAGAGATGGGGTTGCGCGTAATCGCCCAGTGGTCTGGGGATGGCACCTTGGCGGAGATGGAGAATACCCCCAAAGCGAAGCTCAATCTTCTCCACTGCTACCGTTCAATGAACTATATCTCACGCCATATGGAAGAGAAGTACGGTATTCCATGGATGGAGTACAACTTCTTTGGCCCGACCAAGATCGAAGAGTCACTGCGTAAGATCGCCGCATTCTTTGATGAGACGGTTCAGGCGAAGACAGAAGAGGTGATCGCCAAATACAAGCTCGAGTATCAGGCGGTTATCGACAAGTATAAGCCGCGCCTTGAAGGCAAGCGGGTGATGCTCTATGTCGGTGGTCTCCGTCCGCGCCACATTATCGGAGCCTATGAGGATCTCGGTATGGAGGTAGTCGGAACCGGCTATGAGTTCGCCCATAATGACGACTATGACCGCACGATGAAAGAGATGGGGAATGCCACTCTCATCTATGATGATGTCACCGGTTATGAGTTTGAAGAGTTTGTGAAGAAGGTAAAGCCGGATCTCATCGGTTCCGGGATTAAAGAGAAGTATATCTTCCAGAAGATGGGGGTTCCTTTCCGTCAGATGCACTCTTGGGACTACTCTGGCCCGTATCACGGCTATGACGGCTTTGCCATCTTTGCCCGCGATATGGACATGACAATCAACAATCCCTGCTGGAGCAAGATTAAGGCTCCATGGCAGAAGAGTGGAGAGGCGCCGGTCGCCGCTGCAGTCAACAGCTAAATCATCTGTTGTGTGCAGGGTGGGGCAACGACTGCCCACCCTGCACCCCATACCGCTTTTTTATTAATCTGGCCCGTTCGTCCACAGATGAGTGGCGCGGGAGGAGAAAAATCATGAGTCAATCCGTCGATAATATTATGCCGAGTTACCCTCTTTTTCGTGAAGAGGAGTACACCGATACCCTGAAGAACAAGCAAGAGCTGTTTGAGGAGAAACATCCTCAAGAGAAGATTGAAGAGGTGTTCCAGTGGAGCACCAGCGAAGAGTATAAAGAGATCAACTTTAGTCGTACTGCGTTGACGGTCAACCCCGCCAAAGCGTGTCAGCCACTGGGAGCGGTTCTCTGTGCGCTCGGTTTTGAGAAGACACTGCCTTATGTCCACGGTTCACAAGGGTGTGTCGCCTATTTCCGTACCTACTTTAACCGTCACTTCAAAGAGCCGGTAGCGTGTGTCTCCGACTCCATGACTGAAGATGCCGCAGTGTTTGGTGGTCAGAAAAATATGTTTGCGGGTCTTGAAAATGCCAAGGCGCTCTACAAGCCAGAGATGATTGCCGTCTCCACCACCTGTATGGCGGAAGTGATTGGTGACGACCTGAACGCCTTTATCGGTAATGCCAAGAAAGCGGGTCACATCGAGCAGGATTTCCCCACACCATTCGCCCATACCCCAAGTTTTGTCGGTAGCCACACCACAGGTTGGGACAACATGTTTGAGGGGATTCAACGCTACTTCACCCTCAACTACATGGAGGACAAAGAGGTCGGCAGTAACGGCAAGATCAATATCGTCCCCGGCTTTGAGACCTATCTCGGGAACTACCGGGTGATGAAGCGGATGATGGAGGAGATGGGCGTCGGCTACAGCCTGCTCAGCGATCCGACCGATGTGCTCGATACCCCCGCTGATGGCGAATACCGGATGTATGACGGCGGTACCAGCCTGGATGAGGTTAAAGATGCGCCCAACGCCATCGATACCCTCTTCCTCCAGCCGTGGCAGTCGGTGAAGAGTCGTAAATTTACCAAGAACACCTGGAAGCAGCCGGCCACCGATATTGCGATCCCGATGGGACTCGAAGCGACAGATGAGTTTCTGATGACCGTATCTCAGCTCACCGGCAAGCCAATCCCGGAGTCACTTACCCGTGAGCGCGGAATTCTGGTGGATATGATGACCGATAGCCACGCCTGGCTCCACGGCAAGAAGTTTGGTCTCTATGGCGATGCCGATTTTGTGTTGGGAATGACTCGCTTCCTGCTGGAAGTTGGCGCAGAGCCGACACAGATCCTCTGCAACCACGCCAACAAGCGTTGGAAGAAGGCGATTGAGAAGATGCTCTCCGAGTCCCCTTATGGCCAGAATAGTGAGGTCCATATCAGTCGTGACCTGTGGCACTTCCGTTCTCTGATGTTTACCAATAAGCCCGATTTCATGATCGGTAACTCCTACGGTAAGTTTATTCAGCGTGACACCCTGCACAAAGGTAAAGAGTTTGAAGTGCCCTTAATCCGTATCGGTTTCCCCATCTTTGACCGTCACCATATGCACCGCGATACCACCCTCGGTTATGAAGGTGCAATGTATATGCTGAAGACCCTGGTCAATGCGGTGCTCGAGCGTCTTGATGAAGAGACCCGCGGCATGGGAACAACTGACTACAACTACGACCTGGTGCGCTAACTTCGAATTGGGTGTTTAGATGTAACCGTTTAGTCCCCCTTCCTTAAATCCCCCGCTCCCATTGGGAGAGGGTCGGGGTGAGGGCTAAAACAGGCTA
>JADFYS010000074.1 GCA_015232955.1 Gammaproteobacteria bacterium | reverse complement strand
AGGTGCGCAACAACAATCCGATCGAACTCATTCTTCAATCCAGCAGTGAAAAGCGGCTCTATTGTGAAGCGACCTTTGCCCTCGCCGCGGTCGCTGACACCGAATTGACCCTGATCTCTCTCCGCGACATCACCGCCCAGAAGCATCAGGAGCAACAGGTCAAGATTCAGGCCAACTTCGACGCCCTGACCGGCCTACCCAACCGCGCCCTGTTTCTCGATCGTCTGGAGCATGAGCTGGTTCGGGCCGAACGCAACCGCCAACACACAGTTCTGATGTTTATCGATCTCGACCGTTTCAAATGGGTGAACGATACTCTTGGCCACGCCGCGGGGGATCAACTTCTCTGTGAGGCATCACGACGACTCAACAGCTGTGTTCGCCAATCAGACACGGTCGCCCGCCTCGGAGGGGATGAGTTCACCATCATCCTCCCCGACATGGTGCGGGGACCCGATGCCGAACGGGTCACGAAGAAGATTCTCAGTCAACTGACCACCCCTTTTAGCCTCCAGGGACAGGAGGCGCATATCTCCGGTTCTATCGGGATCGCCGTCTTCCCCGATAACGGTCACAACAGTCAGGAGCTGATTAAGAACGCTGACACCGCAATGTACCGTGCAAAGGAGGAGGGGAGAAGCACCTACCGCTTCTTTACCGAAGATATGCAGGAGGAGGTGGCCGAGCGGATCGCCCTTGAAAAAGAGCTCAATCAGGTACTGCAGCGGCAGCAGCTGGTCGCCTACTACCAGCCGATCATCGACATCCGTGAGCAGCTTCTGGTGGGGGCAGAGAGCTTCCTTCGCTGGCAACATCCCGAACGGGGGCTTATCTCACCCCATCTCTTCCTCACCATCGCTGAAGAGATCGGTCTCAGCCTCCCCTTTACCAACTGGATCCTCGAGGAGGTGTGTCGCCAAGGGAAGATGTGGCGCGATATTTTGGGACTGGAGGCGTTTACCGTCAGTGTCAACCTCTCCTGCTCGCGCTGTCACGATCTCCTTTCTAAAGAGCATCTGGGGAAGATCCTCGAACAGGCGGGACTCCCTCCCTCTGGGCTGATTCTCGAGATCACCGAGCAGATTGTCGCCAATGATGAGCTACGGGCAACCAAAGCCCTGCGCGAGATCAAAGATCTCGGTGTCGGTCTCTGGCTCGACGATTTCGGTACCGGAAACTCCTCGCTCAGCTTGCTTCAGCGGCTACCTGTTGATGGAGTCAAGGTTGACCAGAGCTTCATCTCCGCCATTCACAGTAACGAGAGTTATACCGTCTTAATCGAGGCGATGATGACCCTCGCCTCCACCCTCAGGCTCGAGGTGGTGGGAGAAGGGGTAGAGTCCGAAGATCAGGAGCAGTTTCTACGGGATAAGGGGTGCTACCTCGCCCAAGGCTACTACTTTGGCACACCGATGCCGGCAGCGGAGTTTGCGATCTGGGCCAAAGAGTATCAGGCCAAAAATCAGAGCGGGTAGGTTTAGGCCTTAAGTGTTGGCATGAGCACCCGCTCCAGCAGCGCCATCCGTAGATAGAGGCCGTTGCGAACCTGCTGAAAATAGCGGGCACGAGGATCGAGATCCACCTGATAGGGGATCTCATCATTGCGGGGGAGGGGGTGGAGAATGATCGCTTGTTCCTTCATTGCGGCGAGCACCCCCTGATGGAGAGTGTAACGACCCAATGAACGCTGATAGGCGAGCGGATCCTCAAAATACTCCTGCTGCAGACGGGTGGTGTAGACCACATCGACATCACCGGCGACCGCCTCAAGATCGGTACAGCTCTCCAGTTCGACCCGTTTCTGGAGATGGGCAATCAACCGCGGCGGCATCTCCACCTGCTCCGGTGCCACCAGATAGAGTTTTTTCACCGGGTATTTGGCAAGGAGATAGGCGAGGCTGTGGACAGTTCTCCCATATTTCAGATCCCCCACCAGAGCCACGGTCAGTCCATCAAATGCTCCAAACTCATTACGAATGGTGTACATATCCAGCAGCGCCTGCGTCGGGTGCTGCCCCGGCCCGTCTCCGGCATTAATCACCGGTACCGGACTCACTCGCGCTGCCCGGCGCACCCCCCCCTCCTGATGGTGACGCAGCACCACCACATCGCCGTAACAGGCAACGGTCTGAATCGTATCTTCGATACTCTCCCCTTTGGAGTGGGATGAGAACTCGAGCGCATTTTCGGTGGAGACCACCGCCCCCCCCATGCGTGACATCGCGGTTTCAAACGAGAGTCGGGTGCGGGTTGAGGGCTGGTAGAAGAGGACCACCAGCACCCGGTTACGCAGGAGATCACAGCCACCCTCCTCTTCCACCACCTGTTTCAGCTCTGTCGAACGCTGAAAGAGTGTCTCCATAAAGGGGCGGTCAAACTGCTGCGCTTCAATAATATGTAGGGGTTCTGCCACCAAACTACTCCTGCCCTGACCAGTCATCGTCACCCATCCCCTTCTCACTGCGGACATAGCGGTTCATCACTTCGTCATCGCTCGCCTCTCTCCCGCGATCGGGAGTGGAGCGGGAGTTGTGGGTGCCACCCTCCTCCTCGCTCTTCTCATCTCTGGCCGGGACAAAATAGCGTGACGCCCAGAGTCCACCCTCAAATAGCAGCCACATCGGCAGCGCCAGCAGTGTCTGCGAGATCACATCGGGGGGGGTGAGCAGCATCCCCAACACAAATGCGGCGACAATGATGTAGGGTCTCTTCTCTCGCAGACTGTCGGCGGTGGTCATCCCGGTCCAGATAAAGATGATGACCGCGATGGGAACCTCAAACGCCACTCCAAAAGCAAAAAAGAGCTTTAAGACAAAATCGAGATAGCGGGCAATGTCGGTCATCACCTCGACCCCCTCCGGGGTGGCAGAGGTGAAAAAACCGAACACCAACGGAAAGACGACAAAGTAGGCAAAGGTCATCCCGAGGTAGAAGAGGAGGGTGCTACTCACAATCAGGGGGACTACCATCTTCTGTTCGTGACGATAGAGGCCGGGAGCGACAAAGGACCAGAGCTGATAGAGGATGTAGGGGATCGCGACAAAGATCGCCAGCACCAGCGAGAGTTTAAACGGGGTGAGGAAGGGGGATGCGACCTCGGTCGCAATCATACTGGTCCCCTCTGGCAGATGGATCAGAAGGGGGCGGGCGAGCATGGTGTAGAGGTCATTGGCAAAGGGGAAGAGGCAGATAAAGATCGCGATGATCGCGATCACCATCCGCAACAGACGATCCCTTAACTCAACCAGATGGGCGATAAACGGCTGTTCGCCCGCGACTGTCTCATCCTGGTTGCTCAAGGGGGGGAGACCTTTTGTGGCTCTTCTCCAGCGACGGCCGCTGCGGGTTCTCCCTTCTCCACCTTCTGTGACGAGACGGTTGTGATCTCTTCGCGCGCAGTACGCTGAATCTCACTGCTGGTGCTGTTAAGGGTATCCAGTGCCCCCTTCCCCTCCTCAAGTAGCTGATGCAGACCATCACTTTTGGCCTGTTTCTGTAACAGCTCCTTCAGCTCATCGGCCTTAATTTCACGATCAATCTCCCGTTTCATGCTGGTGACAAAACCGCGAACCTTCCCCACCCAACGCCCGGTTGTGCGGACAAATCCGGGGAGTCGCTCGGGGCCGATCACCACCAGTGCGACTACCGCGATTAGGGTCAACTCCCAAAATCCGATATCAAACATCAGTGCGTCGTCGCCAGTAGATCAACTATAGAGTAAGCCGTTGTATTTAGACCTTATCCTTGCTTTTGTCAATCTCACCTTCAATCACGCTCTTATCAGCGCTCTTGGTGAGCATCTCCGGTGTTCCCCCCTCTTTTTCACCCTCTTTAACCGCATTTTTAAAGCCTTTAATCGCCCCCCCCAGATCGCCGCCAATATTACGCAGCTTCTTGGTTCCAAAGAGCAGTGCGACAATAAGCAGCACAATCACCAGCTGCCAGATACTAATTCCCATACAGTAGACTCCAGTAGTTCAATTATAATGAGATGAAACAGCAGGGGAGAAGATCTCCACCCACCGCAACACCGTACAGCAGTTCCGTTTTAGAAGCCGGGGAGCTTTCCCCCACCCATGAGATGGATGTGCAGATGAAAGACCACCTGCCCCCCCCTCTGCCCGGTATTAATAATCGTACGGTAACCGTCGCCGATACCGGCCATCGCCGCCAACAGCGGCAGCTGCTGCATCATGTGCAGCACCACTGAATCCTCAAGGGCGCTCAATTCATTCAGGCTCTCAATATGCTCCTTGGGGATCAGTAAGAGGTGGACCTCAGCTTTGGGGGCGATATCTCGGAAGACGAGAATCTTCTCATCCTCATACACCTTGTCAGAGGGAACATCCCCCGCCACAATCTTGCAAAAAAGACAATCACTCACCGTTTTTAACTCCTCGTTTCGCCTTCTCTTCAATACCGGATAGCCCAAATCGCCGCTCCAACTCAGCCATCACATCAGCGGATCCGAGATCGAGATGACGCATCAGCACCAGGGTGTGGAACCAGAGATCTGCCAATTCATAGATCACCTCCCCCCTCTCTCCCCCCTTGGCGGCTATCACCACCTCCGTCGCCTCTTCCCCCACCTTTTTGAGGATGGTATCGAGACCCCGTGCATAGAGTCCAGCGACATAAGAGGCGTCTGGATCCCCTCCCTTTCGCGCATCGAGAACCGCTTCCAGTGCCTGTAGTAGTTGACCACTATCCACCGTAGATCTCCTCTGGATCTTTGAGCACCGGTGCGGTCACCACCCATTCGTCACCTTTTAGCGTTCGATAGAAGCAGCTGTGGCGACCGGTATGACAGGCGATACCACCCACCTGCTCCACCTGCATCAGCAGGACATCGCCGTCACAATCAAGGGAGAGAGTCCGAACCCGCTGCACATGACCCGACTCCTCCCCCTTATGCCACAAACGCTGACGCGAACGCGACCAGTAGATCGCCTCACCCGTGGCGACGGTCTGCTCCAGTGATTGACGATTCATATAGGCGAACATCACCACGGCGCCACGCTCATCCTGAGCAATCACCGGAACCAGCCCCTTCTCATCCCACTGGATGGCATCGAGAAAACGACTGGTCATTACAGCCGCATCTCAATCCCGGCAGCGGCCATCTCACTCTTCGCCTCAGCGATGGTGTAGGTCCCGAAGTGAAAGATGCTGGCAGCGAGTACCGCCTCAGCATGCCCCTCGAGCACCCCTTCTGCCAGATGTTTCAACTCGCCGACACCTCCGGAGGCGATCACCGGAACCGATACCGCATCGCTAATCGCCCGGGTCAGGGGGAGGTCAAACCCCTGTTTCGTTCCGTCACGATCCATGCTGGTGAGGAGAATCTCTCCCGCACCGTAGGCGACCATCTTCTCCGCCCAGGCGACCGCATCTAACCCGGTCGGTCTGCGCCCACCGTGGGTGAAGATCTCCCAGCGCAGCGGTTCGCCCTCACCACTCACCTGCTTGGCATCGATCGCCACCACAATGCACTGTGAACCGAAGCGATCGGCTGCCTCGCGGACAAATTCGGGATTAAAAACTGCGGCCGTATTGATCCCAACCTTATCGGCACCGGCATTTAACATCCGCCGAATATCCTCAACTTTACGGATCCCACCCCCCACAGTTAACGGAATAAAGACCTCGCCCGCCACCTGCTCCACCACATGAACCATCGTCTCGCGGTTATCAGACGAGGCGGTAATATCGAGAAAGGTGATCTCATCGGCACCCTGCTCATCATAGCGCCGCGCCACCTCTACCGGATCTCCGGCATCACGGATATCGACAAACTGCACCCCCTTCACCACCCGGCCGTTATCGACATCAAGGCAGGGGATGATCCGTTTAGCGACACCCACGCTATTCGATCCCGGCCCACGCCCCATCGGGGATTAGGGTGTTGATCAGCTTCTGCCCCTCGGCAAAATCGAGTGTCCCCTCATAGAGGGCACGACCGGTAATCGCCCCCATAATCCCCTCATCACTCACCGAACAGAGCGCCCGTATATCGTCAAGGCTGGAGATCCCCCCCGATGCGATCACCGGGATGTTGATCGCCTGAGCCAGCTTGAGGGTCGATTCGACATTAATTCCACTCATCATCCCATCGCGGCCGATGTCGGTGTAGACAATCGCCACCACCCCATCTTCAGCGAAATGCTGTGCCATATCGATGACATCGTGTTTGGAGAGTTTAGACCAGCCGTCGGTGGCCACTTTCCCCTCCTTGGCATCGAGACCAACGATAATCTGTCCGGGGAAGGCGACACAGAGATCGCTTATCAGATGCGGCTCTTTGACCGCCTTGGTGCCGATGATCACATAACGAACACCCGCCTCAAGATAACTGATGATCGTCTCCTCAGAGCGGATCCCTCCACCGATCTGGATCGGCAGATCGGGAAACGCCTCGGCAATGGCGTGGACCGCGTCGTGATTTACCGGCTCCCCGGCAAAAGCGCCGTTGAGATCCACCAGGTGGAGACGGCGGGCGCCGGCATCGACCCACCGTTTGGCGACGGCAACGGGATTATCGGAGAAGATGGTCTCGTCATCCATACGCCCCTGGCGCAGACGGACACATTTACCATCCTTAAGGTCAATCGCAGGTATTAACAACATTTTTCAGTTCCAACTCTTCTCAATTAGATTCAGCTGTAGTCCGTCTCTCCCCAGTCAGGGGTGAGATCCATCCCAGCGAATAAAGTTCTGGTAGAGACGCAGCCCCACCTCCTGACTCTTTTCCGGATGAAATTGTACCGCAAAAAGATTGCCGTTAGAGATCGCCGCAGTAAATCGCAGACCATGGGTCGTTACCGCAGCGCTATCGGTCTCAATTTCAGGCTGAACATAGTAGCTGTGGACAAAATAGAAGCGACTCTGTTGCGCGATCCCCTCCCAGAGAGGGTGAGGATGGAGCTGCTCCACCTGATTCCACCCCATATGCGGTACCTTCAGGATCTGACGACTGTCGCTATTACGGAGATTCTCTGGAAAACGGCGCACCCTTCCCGGAATCAGTCCCAGCGCTGCAGTCCCGCCATTCTCCTCGCTCTCGGTGAGCAGCGCCTGCATCCCGACACAGACCCCTAGAAAAGGCTTCTCTGTCGCAACTTCCGTAATCACTCCAATCAGGTCGAGGCGCGCCATCTCTCCCAAGCAGTCGCGAATCGCGCCAACGCCTGGCAGAACGACCCGCTCTGCCGCCCGAATCGCCACCGGATCCGCAGTGACGACCACCTCAACTGCGGGATCTGCATGCTCCAGCGCCTTGGCGACAGAGTGGAGATTGCCCATCCCATAGTCGATCACCGCTACCTGCCGCCTCATACCAGTGTCCCCTTGGTCGAGGGGAGCGCCCCGGCCAGTTGCGGATCCAGAGCCACCGCCTGACGCAGCGCCCGCCCGAACGCCTTGAACAGGGTCTCGGCGATATGGTGCCCATTGCGCCCACGCAGGGTGTCGAGATGGAGTGTCAGCTGGGCGTGATTGACCAATCCTTGAAAAAATTCAAAAAAGAGTTCGGTATCAAAGTCACCGATTCGCTCCCTTCCAAAATCGGCGTGAAACTCCAGACCGGGTCTGCCGGAGAGATCCACCACCACCCGCGACAGCGCCTCATCGAGCGGGACATAGGCGTGACCATAACGCTGAATCCCTCTCTTCTCGCCCACCGCCTGGCGCAGCGCCTGCCCCAAGGTGATACCGATATCCTCCGCCGTATGGTGTCCATCGATCTCGAGGTCACCTTTAGCGCGAATATCGAGATCAAAGTGCCCATGGCGTGCCACCTGAGACAGCATGTGATCGAGAAAGGGGAGACCGGTAGCGATCTTCTGCTCACCGCTCCCGTCAAGATTGATTCGGACCGAGACCTCTGTCTCTAGTGTCTTGCGCACCACCTCGGCTCTTCTCACCGTTTCTCCCTCTGCAATCGAGATCCTGCATCCATCAAAAACACACCCCAAAATCGTGTGAGCGAGAGAAGAAGAGCGCAGATCATCCGGCCTGACCCCCTTCTGTCACCATGAAAATGGTATAGCATACCCGATCTCAAACCGTGTTGCGAAACAGATTCTGACCACCGCTGCGGAATCAACAAATACCTGACAAAAACACTATAGAATGTTGAAAATACAGCGATCCTGAAGATTGACAATAGCCGCTGCTCTGGTATCTTAAGGCGTCCCGTAGACTGGGGGTGTGAAGGATTCTGGACGGTTGCAAGCAGACCCTGCACAACTACTTAATTTTACGGGCATAAACGGTAGATTCTCCTGCAGTATGTCTGAAATTCCCTGCGCCAGCATACCGCAGGTGGATCCACCACATTTCATCAACAAAACCAAGGAGACTACTTTGTGGACAACACTGTAGAGAAATATAACTTCGATGTCGTGCGGTGGTTTTCCGTCGCTGCGGTCGTCTATCTGGTCGTAGGTACCCTACTCGGGGTCTACATCGCATCAGAACTGGCTTGGCCTTTTCTGAACTTTGATCTCGCCGAGATCAGTTTTGGACGCCTCCGTCCACTCCATACCAATGCGGTCATCTTCGCCTTTGGTGGGTGTGTGCTCATGGCTACCGCCTTCTACTCGGTGCAGCG
>JADFYS010000073.1 GCA_015232955.1 Gammaproteobacteria bacterium | reverse complement strand
GCTTGACGATGGCGTCCATGCCATCGACACCCGGCAATCGGGTAGCGGAGATCCCTTCGCAGCCACTAACTTAATAGTATTGCATCCCACTCCATTAAAACGGACCATGAAAGTCACTCTGCGGCACATCTTCCGGCCCCTCTCGTTGCAGCCGTTGTTGCATCTGCTCAATCCTACTCTCCTGACCCAATAGGGTTAACACCCGTGTTGCGATATCTACCGCCCCCGGATAATACCCTGCAGCAGCTGCAGGAGATGTCGGCAGGGGATAGTCGGGATTGGCTACCCTTTGCGGTGGGGCAAGGAGGCTATCAAAACAGTGTTCCGCCACCGTAGCGACCAGCTCTGCAGCGACTCCGAAAGAGGTTGCACCGATATCGGCAACAATTAGCCTTCCGGTCCGCTTCACCGACTGCAGTACCACCTCAGCCCGCAGCGGTGACACCCCACGCATATTGACCACCTCAATCTGAATCCCCACCTCTTCCAGCGCCCGGGCTGCCCGCAACGCCTCTATCACCATATAGGAGAATGCGACCACCGTCACCCCTTCGCCGCGCTGCAACAGCGCTCCACCCTCGAGAGAGACGGTATAGTAGGCCGACGGCACCTGATCCTGTAACGGGTGGAGCCAGCGATGTTCAATAAAAATGACCGGATTGTTGTCGGCAATGGCCGCGAGCATCATCCCTTTCGCCTCATAGGCGGTGGCAGGCATCACCACTTTCAGTCCCGGGATATGGGCAAAGAGGGCGTGAAGACTCTGCGAGTGTTGTGGTCCCTGCCCCCACCCCCGCCCGACAATAAGGCGGATCACCAGCGGGACGGAAGCGGCACCATTAAACATATAGTGCCACTTGGCGCCATTGTTAATGAGTTGATCACACGAGAGGAGTGCAAAGTCGAGGCGCTGATGGATCAGGATTGGCCGCTCTCCCATGAGTGCGGCACCGATACAGATCCCGGTCATCCCGTTCTCTGCCAGCGGCATATCCCGCACCCGATCCGCACCATACTTCTCGGCCAGCCCGGCAGTGGTGGCGAAGATCGCCCTGGGATCGGGCACCCCTTCACCCATAATAAAAACACGATCATCCATCGCCAGAGCGAGATCAAACGCCTCGTGCAACGCTTCCGCAAAGGAGAGCATCCTCTGCTCCGCTGCACTAACCATAGAGATTCTCCCCCTGCTCTGCACCAGAGGGAGGCGTGCCGTTGCGGGCAAAGTGAAATGCCGATTCGATCTCCTCTCCTATCACCTGCCGTGCTGTTGTCACCTCAGTTGGGGTGAGGATCCCCTGTTCCAGCAGCTGCCGCTCATAATGGCTCAGAGGACAGCGCTCCTGCCACTGCGCCAACTCACCGTCGGGTCGATACCCCAGCTCATCATCATAATTTGGACCACAATGTTCCCGCCAGCGGTAGGTGGCCAGTTCGAGAAAAGTCGGTCCATCCCCTCCGCGAGCACGGGCAACTGCCATCTGCGCCAACGCCCGAACCTCTTCAACCCGATTACCGTCACCACACGCACTATGGAGGCCGTGCGCGGCTGCCAGTTGATGGAGTGGGCGCGATGGCTGCCGCTGTTGCAATCGGGTATAGACAGAGTAGCCGTTATTTTCACAGACAAAGATGACGGGCAGGGCGTGAAGCGCAGCGTAGTTGAGCGACTCATGCACCACCCCCTCTTCAAAGCAGCCATCACCAAAATAGACCACCGCCACCCGCTTCTGATCCGCCCGTCGCATCGCCAACGCCGCGCCGACAGCGAGAGGAATCGTCCCCCCCACAATCGGGGTCGATCCCATAAAGCCCACTTCAGGATCAATGAGGTGCATCGAGCCACCACGACCACCGCAACACCCCTCTGCCATGCCATAAAGTTCGGCAAACAGCCGTGGAAGACTTCCCCCTCGTGCCAGGTAGTGGGCGTGAGCACGATGGTTGCCAAAGACCACATCCTCTACACCCAGCGCCGCACTCACCCCTACCGCTACCGCCTCCTGACCGATGCTGAGATGCATCGGACAGCGCATCTCCCACTCGCTGTAACGGTCGGCCAACGCCTCCTCTACCAGACGAATCCGCAACAGCTGCTGGTAGAGCGCTTGTTGTTGAGCGCCAGCGATCACTTGAGCAGGGTTCCGATATATTTATAGAGCGCCACCGCACCCACCGGCTCCCGATTACAGACCGTCTGCACTTCGAGGGCCGCTGCGGCACTACCAATAAAACTACAGAGACGATCCGGCAACCCCCCGGCCAGCGCCAGCGCAGCGAGAGAGAGGAAGGCGTCACCCGCCCCGATTCTGTCGACAACACTGGTAGAGAGTGCGGGGACGGTGTGATTACCGCCCTCCTTCCGGTTAAAGAGCACACCGCGGGTACCACGGGTAACCGTCAGAAACTGGGCGCCGAGTCGACTCATCACCTGCGCAGCGAGTGTCTCAAGATCGCTGCTGCGATCGTGGCTGGCGAGACGAAGCTCCGGCTCATTAAGCGAGATAAAATCGGCTCGGGGGTAACGGGTGATGGCATGAAAGCCGCGATTGCCGCTATTAATCTGGGTATTCACCGCCAGAAAAGGGGTGCTCCGCCCCAACCGCTCCACCATCGCGGCAGTGATGAAACCATTGCCAAAATCGGGAACCAGCACCAGATCAAAGTGTTCGATCTCCTGTTCGAGCCACTGCAGCACCTGCTGCTCTGTGGTTGCCGGTAGCGGACGGTCGCCATAGAGATAGACCTCGAACAGCTTTGCCATATCGGGATCGACAAAACGACGCTTCACCAGGGTCTGATCATCATCCCGATAGAAAAAATGGGGTTCAACATTCGCTTGCAGTCTCGAGCGGATAAAAGGTTCAAAACTCTCCTTTGTACCGAGAGCAGTTACCAGTGTCACCTCTTGGACAAAACCGGAGAGATGGTTGGCAACCGCCATCGCCCCCCCGGCAAATAGCTCTCCCGAATCGTAGCGAACCGAGAGGACATTCCCTTTACCGGTCTGCCCCAGTGGCGAGGTGTAGTGATACTCATCGATAATGGCGTCCCCAAGAACCAGCACCCGCAGCTGGCTCAGGCCACGAATCATGGTGATCACCTCATCGGGGCGGTAATCTTGTCGCAGTGCGCCAAGATACTCCCGGGTCTCTTCAGGAAAGAGTCCGAAAAAATCATTAAGCAGCTTGGTGGAGCTAAAGGTGATCTCTTCGGTAAAGCGGATCTCCCCCCCATACTGTTTGACCAACGCGGTCTCCGGGGCGATATTTCCGGTCACATCGTCCCCGGGGTGACGATACTCGCCCCCTTTGACATAGTAATCGGGACGAATCGCCTCAATCGCCGCCATTCCCGTCGCTTCATCACTAATGGCCACCAGGTCGACACAGGCGAGGGCAGCAAGGGATCCGGCGCGCAACTCCTGATTAAAGACCGGCCTTTCCGGCCCCTTATTGACAAAACGGTCGGCGGTTAGGGTCACCACCAGCAGATCGCCCAGAGTCGCTGCCCGCTGCAGGTGACGGATATGACCGGCGTGCATCAGATCAAAAGTGCCGTGGCAGTGCACCACCTTTTTTCCTGCCAGGCGCACCGCTGCAGAGCGTCGTCCCACCGTATCGAGATCCGCGATTTTATCGCTACTCATCCCCCACTCCTGAGTTACTCAGGCGATCGGCAAGGTGGTGAAGCAGAAAGAGATGGCCAATCTCGACGGAGCCAAAGTGAGCGGAGTCGAGCCAGAAGTTGATCTCCCCCAACCGCTGCAACCGATTTTCTCCGCCAAAGCCGCTAAAGGTCACCACCCGGCCCCCCAATTTGCGCATGGTGTTTGCTGCGTTAATAATATTGGCAGACTCTCCCGAGCTGCTGATGGCTAGCAGCAGATCATCACTGCCCGCCATCCTCTCCAGAAGCAGGCCATACGCCTGCTCATAACCGTAGTCGTTGCTATAGCAACTCAATAGTGCCGGTTCATGGAGGGTCATCGCCCGAACGCCACCACTGTTGCAGAGATCATTAACCAGGTGCGAGGCGACCGCTGCACTACCGCCATTCCCCACCACAAAGACCATCGCTTGACGAAGAGATATGGTCTGCAGCAGCTCCAGACACTGTTGAAGTCCCGCATCGAGATCCAGAGGCGAACCACTGTCATCCCGACAGCGACAGTCGCTAAGCAGTTTACAAAAAAGAGTTGCCTCTCCCTTAACTGTGATCAACCCGTTCTCCCAAACAGCTAAACCATCCTCGTGTCGCCTCGGCGATCGATTGCGGATCCCAAACCGGCGCCTCGCGCCAATCTTCAATATGTTGCAACACTCGTCTCACCCCCTCTTCAAACGGAACTTCGGCCCTCCACCCCAGCAACTGCCGGATTCGGGTGACATCGGCATAGGTACAGTCCGGCTCTCCCGGCCTTTTGGGGACAGACTCCACCTCACCCCCGATCAACGCCACCAGCTGATTCACGCTGTAGTGGCCGCCGCTGCCGACATTGAGCGCCTCGCCACGCACATCTTCTCTCTCTGCGGCGGTGATAAATGCGGCGACAACATCGCTGACATAGGTAAAATCACGGGTCTGACAACCATCCCCCACTACAGTTAGCGGCCGACCGGCCAGTTTCTGAGCCAGAAAAACCCCGAACACTGCACCATAGGCACCACTGGTTCGCGCTCTGGGTCCAAAAACATTAAACAGACGCAGCGCCAGCGCAGAGATGTGGTAGGTGCGAGACCAGTGCAGCACCAGCTCCTCTCCCTGGTATTTGGTCAGGGCGTAGGGGTAGAGCGGGGCGATGGGAGCCGTCTCTGGTGTCGGATAGCAGTCGGGGATCCCGTAGGAGGAGGAGGAGGCGGCATAGATCAACCGTTTGACCCCCACCTTGCGCGCCGCTTCAAGAACATTGAGGGTACCGAGGACATTGACCCGAAAATAGAGTTCGGGATTTTCGATCGAGGGGACAATATCGGCCATCCCGGCAAGATGAAAGACCCGCTCTACCCCAAGGAAAGGGCGTTCCAACTGCCCCTTCTCACAGATGTCCGCTTCAAAAACCTCTAGTTTCTGGTCAGCTTTAACCGCATCCAGATTCTCGAGACGGCCGGCAGAGAAGTTATCCACCACCACCACCTCATCTCCCAGTTCAAGCAGCCGCTCAACAAGATGGCTGCCGATAAAGCCTGCACCCCCGGTGACAAGAGATCTCATCGCGGCTCCTCTGGGTAATGACACTGTTTAGATAAAATTGACATGCGGCACGCTCTCTCCGATTAACTGATCCAGATAACGGTTGATCTCATCCATACGGCAGTTTTGGCGGCAATGGGTGATGTCTAGCTCCTCTGCCAGCAGACGATAATTTTCTGCCCTCTTTTCCCCCTGCCACACCGTGGCAAAACCCTCTTCCATCACATTCCCCAACGCGAAGCGGGGATCTCCCAAATAGGCGCTACAGGAGTAGAGTTCGCCATCCGCCTTGAGATAGGCCCACAACATCGGTGTCGAGTAACAGCGACTGTAACGCTCTCCCACCTCTCCACTCTGTTTTCGCATCGCCTGAGTGCGAAATATGGTCTTAAATCGCCCGTCACTCTCCGCCTGCAGCGCCTCGCCCAAGGCGAGATCTGCACTATAGTCGATGGCAGCATACCTCTGCGTCAGGCTGAAGCCGTGTTGGGAGTAGGGTTTGACCACCAGATAGTCCAGCCCTATCTCGTCCCGGCAGAGTCGAGCCAGCGCCACCACCTCATCCCGGTTCTCCGGCAGCAGCAGTAGCTGTGCGCCAATGACACACTGCAACTGCTGTCGGTTACGATAGGCGACCAGCTGTCGCAGATTCTCCACCACTTTTGCAAAATCGCCCCTCTTGGTCTGATGGATTGCAGCATAGCTTTCGGCAGTTCCGCCATTTACCGACGCCTTGATCCAGGAGATGTGAGGCAGGGCAGACTCCATAAACTGATCGGGGATGACGGTGGCATTGGTGGTAAAAGAGACATCGATCCCTGCTGCCGCCGCCGCCACCACCATCTGATTGATTTCGGTGTGCAGTAGCGGCTCCCCTTCACCGGCAAACATCACACTCTTCACCCCCAGCCTGCCCATCTCCTGCAGCTGTCGGCCCAGCAGCGAAGCGTCGAGGCGCAGTGGCGCATAACCGAGATAATCGACCGCACAGAATGTACAGCGGTGGTTACAGGCACCGATAGGAGAGATCTCAACATAGATGGGGTAGCAGTGCTGCGCCAGTGGCCAGCGATCAACCGCAGCCACCAGATCCGCAACACGCTGGGGGTGGTAGATAATCTTCTGCCCATCGATGCGGTAACGGTCACTCACCGTTATCCCCTTCCCCATCAACTTCATAAAATGGGACCATGGTGACAGATGACGGTAACAGACGCTGCAGTTGGCGTCCGATCGCATCCTGATGAAAAGCCGAGGAGATCAACACCACATCCCCCCCCATTGAGAGCGCCTCCTGAAGTGAAACCACCGGATAGCCCCACCGCTCCCCGCCATAGAGTGAGCGATCACTATCGGTGAGAGCTACCACCCTCGCCTCCCCTATCACCGTCTGTTGCAGGAGATCACGAGTGTGCTGTCCTGCACCATAAATAATGATGCGTGCCCCGCTCGCCCCCCACTGCCGAAGGAGCTGCCGGGCGCGCTGCTGCCGATAATCACCTTGACCAAGGTGGGCATAGTTACCTCTCATCGCTTCGGCTCTGCTCTCCATCGCCACAGCCAGCTCCGCTGCAGCCCCCCCCTCACTCCGAAAGAGTTGCAACACCCGTTCGAACTCGGTAAAGAGCCTCTTACCGTAACTCAGCGTCACCGAATCGGGGTGCAGCCTCGCCTCCAGTGCCGGCTCAGCCCAGTGCGCCACTTTACCGCGCAGACAGTGGTGATAGGCGCAGTAGAGATCCTGACCGACTCCGATATCGGCACGAAACCCACCCACCTCGCGAAACAGATCCCCGCGATAGACTACAGTGGAGGGCCAAAGGCCGCCACGCAGCATCATCAGGCGTAGCGCCTCCTCTCCGGGAAGGACAAAATCGTCATCAAAGGGTTGATCCAGCTGAATACGCTGATCTTCGCGATTGAGGTACCAGAGCGCTGAGTAAAAAAAGGCGAGATCATCTTCGGCACTGAAGGCGGCCACCGCCCGGGAGAGGAAGTGGGGATGGCAGTAGCGATCATCGCTTTGAAGAATGGTGACAAGCTCCCCCCGCGCCTCCCGGGTACACTCCTCGGCGTTGCCGACAGCACCCAGGTTCTGAGGTAACCGGCGATAATGGAGACGACTATCCCGCTCCAGCCATGGAGCAACAACCTCAAAACTCTCATCACTGGAGCAGTCATCCACAATCAGGAGTTCAAAGTGGGGGTAACTCTGCTGCAGAACCCCGGTTACCACTCCCGGTAGCCAGTGGGCGCTGTTAAAGGTGGGAACGCAGATACTGATCAGCGGTTCTCTATTCAACCGTTCCCCCAACCACTACAAACAGAAAAGAGAGCACCGTGTAGAGGAGCGTTTGCAGTTCAAAAGAGATCTCCGACAGCACCGAATTACGGTGCATCTGGATCTCCCCAATAAATAGATGCAACCTGACCATCAGGCTTATGGCAGAAAATTGTTCATCCAGCGGGAAGGCTGTGAGATGCGGTTCATATCATGACGGATCCCCGCGACACTGCCATTGAGGGTGTAGACGCGCCCATTCACCTCTGCCATCTGGCGGTCGATCCCTGCAAAGAGGGTGAGGGTCTTTTCCATTTCACGATCAATCCCTGCCATGTGCCCCCCTATCCCCTCTACCTCGCGGTTGATCCCCTCCATGCGGCCAGAGATCGCCGGCATAAAATCCATCATCTTCCCCATACGCTGGGTGCTCCCCTCTACCGAGACCATCTCGGTGGCGACCACCGCAAAATGGCCGGTCATATCGCCCATATTGGTGACAATAGCCCTCATCCGCTGATCGAGGGGGCTCAGAAGATAGAGATTGATCACCACCAGCACCATGAGGAAGATGGAGATGAATCGGATCACCAGATTGGTAAATCTACGGCGCTGCAGTCCAGCGAGATTCTGTTCGTCGATATCGCGGTGTATCCGCTCCATCGTATCATTGGCATTGACCAGCAGCGCCCACAACTCCCGATCGTCACTCGCTCTGCGGTTCATCCGCTCTCCCCGACGATCCTTTTCACCCTCCGTTGCGGTCACGGCATCATCCTCAGACTACGCGACATATCCCGCGTCTCCGTCCCGACACCGCCAATGGTCTGCTGCATTCGTGACAATTCACGATTCATCGTCTGCAGATGCTGCTCCATCGCCAGCATCCGTTGACTCACGCCGGTCATCGTCCCATCCACTCCGGCGACATATCCACCCATGGCCGCCACTTCGCTCTCGGTTACCGCCATCTGACCGTCAATCCTATGTAGAACCGTCAGCCGATCCTCCATGTAGTTCAAGGTTGTATTGATCCCGCCCATGCTCTGCTCCACTGCCGCAAAATGGCGGTTCATCGCCTCCACCCCCTCTAGCATCAACCCCACCTGGGTGGTTAGCGAGTAGAGGAGGAGAAAGATCGAGATCCCCACCACCCCCAGGATCACCATGCCGGTT
>JADFYS010000072.1 GCA_015232955.1 Gammaproteobacteria bacterium | reverse complement strand
TCCCTATGTTATTACGGTGACAGTTTACTAGTTATTACGGTGACAGTTTACTAAATACACTTAATTATCACCCTTCAACCCTTCTTTTTCCGTTTAGGCCCCCGCTTCTTTGCCTTAAGTTCCAGCAACAAAAGGACACTCACTTTGTTTGCGCTTGCGGCATGTGCGATAAAAAACGGAGACAGACCACGATTTCCACCTATCTGTCCAACTACTCTCTCGGCATACTCAGCAGTCAAGCCATTGAACAAGCCTGCAAATAATGTGGTCTGTCCCCTATTATTTCTATTATTTTACGTCCAGCTGATCGGTATGCGCTGAAACGATACCGTTAAAATAGTCAACCCAGACGCTGGTATCGACCAAAATCACGCATTATTCCTCCGCATGGCATCCAGATCACCCTCCCAGTGCAATTTACCGCGCCATTTGCGAATGGCTTGCTGCTGCTGACGGGCAATCAACAGTTTTAACCCCTGTTCGACCACCTCTTTTTTGGTTTTGAGACCGGTGGCGGCCAGAGCCTGATGCATCAGGGCATCGCTGGCGATTAAGTATGAGGTGAAGACAACAGAGTCCATCAACTACTCTCTTGAGCTGACCAGTAGTCGCATAAGCTCCCTTGCGCAGTGGGTGCTCTATGATCCGTCGCTGCAGGCGGAGCCAGAGGCGATGCGTCAAGGGGAGCCACCAGCCATCGATCTCGAGTCGATAGGGGAGTTGGTGGCGCAGTCGGAGATCGATTTTCGCACCTTGAAACAGCATCTGCGTTCGTTGTTGGCAGATCGAGCACAGGCGACGATTGGGGATATACTTGAGCAGTATCCGGCCGAACAGGGGCTGGGTAGTGTGGTTGGTTTGCTGGCCCTGGGTAGTCGTCACGGGAATAAGGGGGATAGTTGCGAGATGGTGGCCTGGGTGGGAGAGGATGATCGGCAGCGTAGTGCCCGTATCCCAAAATACTACTTTCTGAGGGACTGCCTGGATGAATTGGTCTGAACCGTCGCCAGAGGGTGAGGAGCCAAAGATAGAGGAGGGTGAACAAGAGCCTCAACAGGCGCTGTATCAAGGAGATTGCGGTGAGTTGACACTGGATGCCCGTCGTGTTCTGGTACAGCTTCTTGCAGGACCTTCTCTCGATGGTCAACGACACTCTAAATTGTGGCCAATCCTGATTCGTGATGAAGTGGCGATTCGTGGTCGTCTTTCCGAGCTATTTCTGCAGCTGGTGATCGACCGTGATCTCCAGGTGGCTTTTACCCGACAGGCCGAGACAGGGGATCTTGAGGTACCAAGACTGCTGCGTCGTGCCAACCTCACCTTTCTCGACTCCATCTTACTGTTGCATCTGCGTCAGCAACTCACCCAGGCCGAGGCGCGAGGCAATCGTGCCGTGGTGTCGACGGATGAGATCGTTGAGTTTCTTGGTGTTTATGAGCAGGCGGGAAATACCGATCGGGCGCTGTTTGTAAAGCGTATTAATGCGTCGATTGAAAAGATCAAAAAGCACAGTATCCTGCGCAAGATCCGCGCGAGTGATGGTCGTTTCGAGATCTCGCCTTCGCTGAAACTGCTTTTCTCTGCGGAAGAGATTCAGGCGCTCACCCGCATATTTCAGGAGATGGGAAAGGGTTTGTCATCCGCTGAACCCCCATCCTCCTTGCATGGAGAGAGGGGAGAGTGAGCGCTGAGACAGAGAGGCAAACCTCATTTGTAGCGGAGCAGTTTCGTATCTGCCGACTACAGATCTTCAACTGGGGTACCTTCTCGCATAGTCATGATATTCCTGTTATGGAGGAGGGATTTCTGTTTGTGGGGCGTTCAGGTGCCGGTAAGTCAACGCTGCTTGACGCCTTTTCCGCGCTGCTGGTGCCACCTCGTTGGGCCGATTTTAACGCAGCGGCACGAGAGGAGGAGAAGAGGGGACGCGATCGTAATCTGGTGAGTTATATCCGTGGCGCCTGGGCAGAGCAGAAGGATGACGCCTCGGGGGAGATCGCAACACGCTACCTGCGCCCCGGAACCACCTGGTCGGCGCTTGCCCTCAGCTACCGCAATGCCCTGGGTCAGTATGTGGTGTTGGTGCAGCTGTTGTGGCTGCGCGGGAGTAGTAACGGGATCGGTGATGTGAAGCGCCATTACATCATCTTTGAACGCCCGTTTGGACTAGATGAGCTGGAGGTGTTCGCGCAGTCCAATTTTGATGTACGCAAGCTGAGGCAGCTATTTGGCGAAGCCTTTCATCGCAGCGAATTCAGTTCCTATGCCGAGCGTTTTCGCCGGCTGTTCGCTATTGAGAACGAGATGGCGCTACGGCTGCTGCACAAAACCCAGTCGGCGAAGAATCTGGGTGATCTCAACACCTTTCTCAGGGAGTTCATGCTCGACAGGCCGGCGACCTTTGCCGTGGCTGAGCGGTTGGTGAGTGAGTTTGATGAACTGAATGCGGCACATCAGGCGGTGGTTAGCGCGAGGCGGCAGGTGGAGATTCTCGCTCCGGCAAGAGAGAAGAGTCAGCAGCGACAGTCACTGCTCGGTGAGCGCAGCGGTCTCAATGATCTCGTAGCCGCAATCGACAGTTACGGCGAGCAGCGACGAATCGACCTACTGCAAGAGCAGATTGCCCGGCTGAATATAGAGGCTGACGGTCTACAGGGGGAGATTAGCCGCAAACAGGCTGCACTTAACCAGCAGAACGACCTATTACGAGAGCTGGAACGGCGTCACCGGGAGGCGGGAGGGGATCATGTTGACAGTTGGGAGGCGGAGAAGAGTGTTCTTGAACAGCAGCGTGAACACTGTCTGCGCAAACGGCAACAGGCGAAAGAGGCGTGTCGTCAGCTTGATTGGCCCTTTGCCGATAATCCCCACCAGTTTGCCGAGTTGATAGGCGAGGCGCGCCAAGAGCTTGAACGGTGGCAGCATGGTAGTAGTGAGATTCGTGACAGGCGGGATCTGTTGGTGATTCAGAAGCGAGAGATCGGGGTGGAATTTATGCAAACGGCCGAGGAAGTGAAGGCGCTGGAACGGCAACCTTCTAATATTCCCGCTCATATGCTGGATCTGCGACGGGAGATCGCGGCTGCCATCGGTTTATCGGAGAAGGCGCTACCCTTTGTTGGTGAGTTGTTGGAGGTGAAACCCGACGAGGCGAAGTGGCAGGGGGGGATTGAACGGGTTCTCCACGGCTTTGCCTTGTCGCTGCTGGTGGATGAACGCCACTATTCAGCGCTAACCAACCACCTCAATAGTTGCCATCTTGGCCAGCGCTTGGTCTATTACCGAACGGGTCAGGTTGATCGTCAGCAGACACGACTGAGCGGGAGCGAATCGCTGGTACTAAAGCTGAATCTAAAGGAGTGCGGTCAGGCCGAATGGTTGCGTAGTGAACTGCGTCGTCGCTTCGATTACGACTGTGTTGACTCTATCCACACCTTTCGGCGCAGAGAGCGGGCCTTAACCCGCGAGGGGCAGATTAGACATGGCAAGAGTCGGCACGAGAAGGATGATCGCCGTGATGTTGCAGATCGCCGATTCTGGGTACTGGGGTTTGACAACAGTGAGAAGCTTGCGCTCTATCGCCAGCAGGCGCAGGAGCTGGCAGAGAAGGTTGCCAACCTCGACCAGCAGATTAAGGCGTTGACAGAGGAGGAGGGTAACCGCGCCAGACGGGCCATCCTCTGTCAGACGCTTGTGAACCTGCAGTGGCAAGAGGTGGATATTGCACCGCTGCTAACCGGGATCGACAGGTTGCAGCGCCGGATTGGTGATGCCCTTGAAGGTAACGACGCATTGAAGAGCATAGCGCAACAGATTGAGCGCCAGAAGGGGAAGGTCAAGGGTGCCGATGATACGCTGCGCAAGACAACCATCCGCTATGAGGGAATGGTTGCTCAGGTGGCTGAGCAAGAAGAGCGTTTACGGGGCCTTGACGAGGACTCAGATCGACTGCGCCTGACCCCCCTCCAGCAGCAGGGGTTGGATCACCGTTTTGCAGGTTTGCAGATCTCGGTGCGACTCGAGAATCTCGATAGCCTGATGCGCTCGGTAGAGCGCTCGCTCAATCAGGAGGTTGGCGATTGTAGCCGGTCGATGGCGTTGTGCGAGCGCTTTATGGAAAAACGGTTTGATGAGTTTGTAGCAGAATGGCCTGCCGAGGCAGAGGGGCTTGATGCCACACTTGCCGCAGCGCCTGACTTTTTTGCCAAGCTCAGCCGTCTTGAAAGCGATGGCTTGCCTGCCCACGAGCAGCGTTTTTTTGAGCTGCTTGAGAGTCAGAGTCACCAGAATCTTGCCGCACTCTCTACCTATCTGAGTGATGCCCGCAAAGAGATTCTGGAGCGGATGGATCTGGTCAATGATAGCCTCTCCCAGGTGCCATTTAATCAAGGCACCAATCAGACCACCTTTTTACAGATTGAACCCAGTGACCGCCAGTTAACCGATGTGCGGGAGTTCAAGCAAGAGATTCAGCAGGCGTTGAGCTACGCATGGAGCGAGGATCGTGAGTTGGCTGAATCGCGGTTTTTGGCATTGCGTCGTCTGGTAGAACGCCTTTCGAGTCAAGAGCCGGAGAACCGTCGTTGGCGTCAGGCGGTGCTGGATGTGCGCCAACATATGGAGTTCATCGGCCGGGAGAGCGATGAGAGTGGCGCCGAGGTGGAACTTTATCGCAGCGGTTCGGGGAAATCGGGTGGCCAACGCCAGAAGTTGGCCACCACCTGTCTGGCTGCGGCACTGCGCTATCAGTTGGGTGGCAATGAGCATGGCGTCCCCATCTACGCCCCGGTGGTACTTGATGAGGCGTTTGACAAGGCCGATAACGAGTTCACGGCGCTGGCAATGAACATCTTCAAGAACTTCGGCTTTCAGATGATTGTAGCCACCCCACTCAAATCGGTAATGACCCTGGAACCGTTTATCGGTGGCGCCTGCTTTATCGATATCAGTGAGCGTCGAACCTCTTCTCTTCTGATGATCGAGTACGATTCGGAAAAGCAGCGTCTAAAGCTGCCTGTAAATGCGGTGCAGGAGCAGGCTATTGCAGTTTCCTGATGATATCCGCAAGGGACTTAAACGCCGTTATAACAATAATCATCGCAAGTGGCTGGGGGCAGTGGGAGATTGCCAACCGACAGAGGATAGCGGCTGGCCGTTAGAGATCCCTCTTGCCATCCCCACCGAGAAACAGGCGCTGCAGAGGATTGAGGATGTTCGCGGTTGGGTAGCCGTCTGGCGCTCCTGGTCTGGTGCCGGGAGCGTTCTCTGGAGTGAACGCCGTTGGCGTAAACTGGGAACACAGTCTCTGCCCGACAGACTGCTGCTGCGCAGCCCTGCCGAGGTGGCGCAGTGGATTGGTGAAACAGAGCGATGGCAACGGGCCAGGCAGCGCTATCTTGAGCTTGTGGCAATATGGCCCCGGCTTGTGAACAGGCTTTGCCGATATTTTGATCTTCTTGCTGATTATGATGAAGAGAATTATCGACGCCTGATCGCCATGATTAGCTGGATCGAAAGGCATTCCGACTCTAACCTCTACCCCAGACAGCTCCCGGTTCCTGGCCTGGACAGTAAATGGCTTGAACAACGCAAAGGGGTTGTGGCGGATCTTCTGGATGTGATTCGGGACCAACCCTCGAGCGGAGCCGATTTTTATCAGCGTTGCGGTCTCAGGACGCTACCGCAACTCATTCGTCTGCGCATTCTTGATCACAACCTGAGAGCGCGAGTGGGTGGTCTTGCAGAACTATCGACCCCGATCGAACAGCTGGCAAAACTCGACCTTCCGGCGGCGAATGTTTTTATTATCGAAAACCTACAGACCGGCCTCGCCTTTGAAGATCTTCCGGCATCGGTTGTCATTATGCAGCTGGGGTATGGTGTCGATATCCTTGGGCGTCTCCCTTGGATTGCGCGGGCACAATCCATCTACTGGGGGGATATCGATACCCATGGTTTTGCGATTCTTAACCGGGCGAGGGGGTATCTGCCGCAACTACAATCGCTACTGATGGATGAAACTACCCTTTTTCAGCACAAGGAACTGTGGGTGGAGGAGCGGGAACAGCATCCTGCAAAGACCCTGCCTCTGCTTTCAGCGCCCGAACAGAGGCTCTATCGAGCTATTAAAAATGGCCTCTGGGGAGATAATATCCGGCTCGAACAGGAGCGGATCGCATGGGAGTTTGCCTGGAAAAAGGTGCAGCAGGCGGTTTGAGGTGTAACCATTTAGCCCCCACCCTCCCCCAGCGGGAGAGGGCCGGGGTGAGGGCTAAAAGTAACCGTTTAGTCCCCCTTCGTTAAATCCCCCTCTCCCATTGGGAGAGGGCCGGGGTGAGGGCTAAAACAGGCCAGGGGAGTGAATGGTTACGGCTAAAACGGATCAGGGGAATGAATGGTTACGCCGCGAAGACCCGTCCATAGAAGTTTGACGATGGCGCCCATACCCCATCGACGCCTATCCGGCTTCAATTACTTTGGCCGATCAGCGACAATTACTCTGGCAGGTTTACGAGGTGGGTAAATTGTAGAGTTATGGCATATGCCCAGATGAAGACGAGTGAACAAGACAAAAGACAAAGTTATGGAGTTGATGTTGACGATGGCGTACAGCGTGGCCAGTCATGGCCTCCCGCCACCTGTCATCATTGGTGCTCGACACTACGGTCAAGAAATCGTAAAGAGAACAGCCCATGACATTCTTCACTGAACCAACCGGGTACGAGCGTGGCCTTCTCTCTGATCTGCAGGGAGCATGGATGGTGTTCAGGGACACCGTGGTCAAGCACAACGGCTTTCCACAATCGGACAAAGTTCTCTTCCACATCGACGAAGCGATGAGCTGGGAAGCTGTGCGTGACCTGGATAGAATGCAAAAGGCACTGCTCCTGATCCAGAACTTATCCCTGCACGGCGCTCCAGACTCTGTCCAAGAAGAGCTGACTGCTGTCAGGGAGTTGATGGATGAGACGCTGCAAGCGATTCGTGACGGGGAGGTGCTGTGAGTATGGCTGAGGATAGGGTGACCACAGCCATACCAATCCCCCTAGAGCCGCTCCAGACCCTAGTCAGTGCAATCCACTTTGCCACCGACAAGCATCGGCAGCAGCGTCGTAAGGATGCAGATGAGACACCCTATATTAACCATCCGCTGTCGCTACTCCACCTACTGGTGACCGAGGGCAGTGTTACTGACCCTGCCACTCTCTGTGCAGCGGTACTCCATGACACCATCGAAGACACCGAGACCACCGAGGCAGAACTCTACCATCACTTCGGACAGGAGATCGCCTCTGTTGTGATGGAGGTCAGTGACGACAAGAATCTCCCCAAAACAGAGCAAAAGCGACTACAGATAGAACACGCCCCACACATATCAGAGCGCGCCAAGCTTGTTAAACTAGCCGACAAGATATGCAATTTGCGCGACCTATTGACCACACCTCCTGTAGACTGGCCAAGTGAGCGGAAGCTGGCCTACTTCCATTGGGCGAGTGAGGTGGTCGATGGTATCCGGGGTGCCCACCCTAAGTTGGAAGAGTTGTTTGATGGGTTGATGGCTGAGGTGGGGTAACCGTTCAGACCCCATCACCTGATCTCCCTCTCCCAGCGGGAGAGGGTAGGGGTGAGGGTTAAAAAAGCAGGGGGGTCTGAACGGTTACATTCGCGGTGTAGCGCAGTTCACCCAAAAGTAGAAACGCAAATATTGTGGTTTTCATTGCACAATTATGATGTTGATGGGTATTCGTAGCGGTCAACTGCGGATTTTAGGTTCATAGAAGCAACAACAAGCAAGCGTTAATGATTGCTTGTATCCATAAGTTGCTTTACTCCATTGCCCTGTATGCAATCAGCCCCCATATTGATTAGTAGATTTGCAGAAGAAATTGAATCGACACCCTCAGCCCCAACATTTTTATAAAGTATGTGACCAACTTCGATGATCGACTTCACAAGCACCTGGGTGAAATTATCTTTTTCCAGGTGTTCGATAATTGACTGATCAACGCGAATTAGATCTACGGGCAAATTTTGCAAATAAGAAAACTGCATTGAGCTATGACCAACTCCAGCCACAGAAAGCATACAACCCATATCATTGAGATTTTCCATAACCGGTTTTAAGGCATTCAAGTGATGAACAACATCTTCTTCTCTAAATTCAATAATGAGTGAATTTGCAGATAAACTATATTTGTTTAATAAATCGTCTAAGTATGCTAAAAAATCAGTATCACATACGGTTTGATGGCTAAGCGGGATATTAAAACGATTATTCTCATTATCGCTGCATTTTTCAGAAAGCAACTTGAGCGACTTCTCAAGCAACAATTTATCTACCTTTTTGATTAAGCTGAATCGACGCGCATGTTTTATATATTCAATTTGTCGAGTAGACCGAAGACAACCCATTGCTCCATCCCAACCGTCGCCGATACTTTCATTGTACGCCTCGCCGCACGCGGCTATTACGTGAACATTGACGGGTAGAAGGCTCATCTGATGATATCTCCAAGCCCCTCACAGAACCGTGCTTGCGCTATTCACGCACACGGCTCCTCAACAACACCTTCACTATTATCCTAAAATCCGCAGTTGGACACCGTGAAGGGTGCGTTTGTGGCGGTGCAGTGCAACGAAGGCATGGATGCCG
>JADFYS010000071.1 GCA_015232955.1 Gammaproteobacteria bacterium | reverse complement strand
GGGTGGTCAATGGGGGTGGACGCATAGAGCGCGAGATGGCCGTGGGTAATGGTCGCGCCGATTTAATCGTCATCTACGGCGAAGATCGCTTTGTGCTGGAGTTAAAGCTGATGCAGCAAAAGCAGAGCGAAGCGAAAGCGGTTAAACAACTGGCGCGTTACCTCGACCGCTTGGGTATGAGTCACGGCTATCTGCTGCTATTTGAGTTAGATAACCATAAAAGCTGGGAAGAGCGGATTCGCTGGCAGCCGCTAGAGGAGGCCAGCAAATCGATTGTGTTGGTCGGGATGTAATAGAGCCCCGTTTGAGATGACAGAGATGCTTAATGTGACAGACGCATTAATTTATGGATTTAGGTGACAATTTGCTTGACAGATACCGTTCCATGAGGGAGCGAGGCAACTAATGTGGTAGGCATTCAGAGATCTACGGGTAGAGTAAACGGATTCCGTTGTCACAGGGTCTCCACCTGCGACGGAGTGACCATGCGGTAGAGTAGTTGCAGATTGTCGCCACTCTGCGAGACTGGAGCCGCAACAAGGTGAAACCGGGTGGCAACTATCCGGCAGCGCAAGTGGTGACACTCGATATTCCGGTCTGGCCGGAGAAGCAGGCCGAGGGCTATGGGTTCTATTGCACCAGCAAGCGGAACAGGGAGAGTTACCGCCCTGCAACAGTGAGGAGCGGTGGCAGAAACCGGCAACCTGAAACCATGGGAGGCAGCCATGTTCAGCATCCGACTCCATCGAGCGCGTAAGGCAGCAGGGTTGTCTCTGCGTGAACTTGGTGAGCGCGTCGGGGTATCCCACACCGCCATCAAGAAGTACGAGGACGGTATCGCTATGCCGTCGTCCGACATCCTGATCGGATTGTCGCGCACGCTCAAGGTGCGCACCGAATATTTCTTCCGTCCGGAGTCGGCTGCCCTGGCAGGGATCGAGTACCGCAAGCGCAGTTCATTGTCCAAGAAGCGCCTGGACGCAATCACTCATGAAGTGATCGACCAGATCGAACGCAGGATTGAGCTGGAAAATCTGTTCCCGCAATCACCCGTCAAAACATTTGTCACGGTGGAAGGTCTCGCTGCATCCATTGCCGGTATGGAACAGATTGAAGAGATCGCCGAACGCGTTCGCGAGGCATGGGAGCTGGGCTTTGACCCCATCCCCGATCTTATCGACATGCTGGAGACCAATGGCATCCGCGTATTTATGGTGGATGCCGATGGCGAAGGCAAGTTCGATGGTTTGGCGGCGCGGGTCGGTGGCGTGCCTATCGTGGTCGTCGGTCGTCACTGGCCGGGGGATCGGCAGCGTTTCACGCTGGCACGAACTCGGACATCTAATGCTGGACGGTCGCCTTTCCGATGATCTGGACGAAGAGATGGCGTGCAATCGCTTCGCCGGCGCCTTCCTGTTTCCGCGCACCTCGGTGCTGCAAGAGCTTGGCGAACACCGCAACGCCATCGAACTTAAGGAGCTGGGGCTGCTGAAGGAAGAGTTTGGCCTGTCAATGGCTGAGATCCTGTATCGCGCCCGTGACCTTGAAATCATCTCCCACTCCTACCGCGAAGAACAAGCCAAGCTGTTCCGCGTCAATGACTGGTACCGCAAGGAGCCGGGGCACGACTACCCCACCGAGAAAACACACATCTTTGAACAGCTGGTATTCCACGCGCTGGCCGAAGAGTACATCGGCGAGTCGAAGGCCGCAGAGTTGATGAATGTGTCGTTGACGCAGTTTCGTCGTGTACGCTCGATGGAGAGCGTGGAAGAGCCGCAGCGTGCTGCTGTTAATCAGTGATGCCAATATCCTGATGGATGTGGAGGTGGGCGATCTGGTCGCACCGATGTTCAGCCTCGGCTATCAATTTGCCGTGCCGGACATTCTCTACTACGAAGAGCTGGAAGAGTAGCACGCCTACCTGCTCAATATGGGGTTGCAGGCCATGACCTTGTCGGCAATGAGCGTTGCGCGTGTCGAGGCGCTGAGCCAGACTTACGCAAAACCCAGCCGCAACGACCTGTTTGCACTGGCACTGACCGAGGTCGAGAAATGTCCCCTCCTGACCGGCGATGCCGCGCTCAGGCATGCAGCGTAAACGGAGCATGTTGAGGTCAAGGGAACGGTCTGGTTGATCTCAAAAATGGTGCGAGAGCAACGCATCACGGTAGCCGTTGCCAGGGCAGCGCTCCACAAGATGAGGGCGAATGGGCGGCGGTTGCCGTGGTGTTACCGATGGAGTAAAAGCGCAACTATTCGCTGAATCCTGAATTTCGATAAAAAATAACCGAGTATTTCAGTATGAATTTTAGCGCTCTGGATTAGGGGGTTTTACGCAAAAAAACGCCATAATTTTAATCTGGAAATTTTGCATTATTTATTTAACGAATTCTGTTAGATGGAAAATATTTCTTAATATTTAGAACCGTATCGTTTGTTTATAAGTTATTGTATATTAAATAAAAATTGATCGAAATTGTTCGTTTTATGGTCATTTGGTTGTGAGTGCTCAATGAAGATACTGCGCTAATAATGGAGATTTTTTACGGGGGCATGGCCTTGTGAACCGGTATGGTATATCGATGTGCTGCGGTTTGATTTCGGCATTTTGGCTTCTCGGAAGTGATTCTGGGGTGAGACAAAAGCATATTTCATCGCCCGATTAAATTGACACTTGAAATAGACAGTAAAGGGGTCTATATTTACTGTCATGAATGAGCCAACCCAATTCACCCTGACAGAACTGAGCGCCCTGGTCGAGCTGCCGGTGCGTACCGTTCGCTACTACATCCAGACCGGTCTTATCGCCAAGCCGGGCGGGCAGGGGCGGGGGGCTCACTACAACCGTGAACACCTGAACCAGCTACTGGAGATCAAAAAATGGCAAAAGGCCGGACTCTCGCTGGAGCGGATTAAAACACTGCTGCAGGAGGGGAGAGACGGCGTACCCGTACCACCACCTATGCCCAAAAACAGGGGCGACATCTCCGTCTGCAGCCACATCTACCTTGGGGACGGCATTGAACTGGTCATCGACCCGCAACGCGCCGACCTCACTCCCGAACTGGTGAGAGCGCTCACCGCAGGGACCATCCAACTACTAAATCACCTGAAGGAGCATGACCATGACTAGCCAAACCGCTGCCGTGCTGGAGCCTGTCAATAATGAAGCCAAAATTGCCCTGGAGTCGGTCACCATTGAGGCCACCTTGCGAGGCCTGCTCTTTGAGACCACCGTTACCCACACCTACCGCAATCTTGAAACGGAGAATATCGAGGCGGTCTATACCTTCCCGCTACCGATAGATGGTGTGTTGCTGGAGATGACCCTGGAGATGGACGGAGAGACCTTCACCGGTGTCGTTCAACCGAAGGCCGTGGCCACCGAGGGCTATGAAGCATCTATCACCGAGGGGGATACCGCCCTGCTGCTGGAGCAGGTGAGTACCGGCCTCTACACCATTAATGTTGGCAACCTGCTTCCCGGTGAAACCGCCATTGTCCGCTTCCGCTATGCCATCCTCCATCACTGGCAGGGGGAGACCCTGCGACTCTATCTGCCCACCACCATCGCTCCCCGTTATGGCGATGCCGAAAACAGTGGACTGTTGCCGCACCAAATCCCGGAGAGCTGCCTCAACGCCGACTACGGCTTTCGTCTGCAAATCACAATTGAGGGTGAGTTGGCTCAGGCAGACTTTGAGGTCCCCACTCATCCGGTTGCGGTCAAGGATGAGTCCGGCAGCCGTATACTCACCCTGAGCGGCGGGACCGCCCTGATGGACCGTGATTTTATCCTCACCCTACAGGAACCCGAGTCCTTGAAGGTGGATGGGATGTTGTTGACCGCCCGCGATGGTGAAGAGCAGCTCTGGCTTGCCTCGTTTCATCCACGGCTTGGTGACCATCGGTCCCACAAAATCCCGCGTAATCTCAAACTGGTGGTGGACTGCTCCGGCTCCATGAGCGGAGACAGTATCGAACAGGCGAAAAAGGCGCTGCACGAAATCCTTGCCTTGTTGCAACCGGCAGATCGTTTCAACATCATCGCCTTCGGCTCTCATTTTGAAATGCTGTTCAAACAATCTCAGCACGCCAATGACAACAGTATCCAACAGGCCGCGCAATATCTTCGCAAGATGATGGCCAACATGGGAGGGACCGAAATGGGAGCAGCGCTCCAGGCCGCCTACGGCAGTGGTAGCCAACATCAGGAGTCCGCTGATCTGCTGCTCATCACCGATGGTGAGGTGTGGGGCCATGAAACCTTAGTGGCTGGTGCCCGCAGTTCCGGGCATCGTCACTTCACCATCGGAGTCGGCAGCGCGGTATCAGAGTCACTAATCCGCGAGTTGGCCAGGAATACCGGGGGCGCCGCAGAGATGGTCACCCCAAGGGAAGATATGGCCGAGCGAATCGTCCGTCACTTCCAGCGTATCGATCAGCCGCGGGCCGACAGGGTGACGGTGATCTGGCCCACCCCGCCCAAGAATCAGTTTCCAGCTGCCATTAGTCACCTCTACAATGGTGACACTCTACATGTCTGGGGCTGGTTTAAACAACCGGTGTTAGGAGAGATCCGATTACAGGCACAGATGGACGGGGAGGAGGTGACAATCTCTACCCTGACCCTTGCACCAACAGCAGAGACCTTCACCACGCCCGAGCTACCCCGCATCGCCGCCTACGGCCGGCTCACCACACTGCCCAGCGGTGAAAAAACGGCACTGGCGGTGCAATATCAGCTTATCAGTGAAGAGACCAGCTGTCTGTTACAGCGAGTGCGAGCGGCGGGCGAACAGGCAGAAGAGATGCCGGCGCTGAGAATGGTGCCGCATACCCTCGCCGCGGGCTGGGGCGGTGGCGGGGCGGTTATGTGCAGTGCTGATGTAGGTTATTCTTCTGGTAGTGGTGATGTCTACTTTGATATGGGCTTTGGTGATGATGATCATGATCCTGCAGAGACACCTGCCTTTTTACGCAGAACGCCGAAGCCGACAGAGGATGGATCAGATTATCTCGAAACCTTTATCGAAGCCCTAAATGCGCACTTCGAAGATGCCCATGCGACACGGTTTGATCTCGACACCCTGGATAGCCTGGTTAGGCTTGGGCTGGATATCGATATCAGCCAGCGGCTGGCCAGAAAGTTCCTCAAGGGCATGCAACTAGATGAGAGGACACTGGTGATTTACCTCCTGAACGCATTGGCGGAGAGTGACTACGGTGATCAGATGTCACGCCAGGTCAAACGGCAAGTAGCCAGAGTGGCGAAAGGGATAACCCTAAACGAAAGCACCAAGCAGATGATGATGGAAAAGATGCGGTTCTGTCGCAAACTTTAAGCAAGGGCGAACTGCTTCCATGAATTTCAGGCATTTCATGCCGCCAGGGCATAGAACTGCTGTGCCGGGGAGATACCGTCCCCAGCGACCATCTGTCCTTTACAGATCATCCGAACCAGTTCGATGGGTTAGAGATCCCTCACCAGTCGAACATAATTGAATACCCGTAGTGCATCTCCCTGAGGTCCATGGCTCTGGGGGTAGTCCGCCGCATCCCCGGTTTTGGGGTCACTGCGTTGGGCGCCGGCACCGTGGACATCTAGCCAAGAGTTACCGTCATCCATAGAGCCAATAGCGCGACCAAAGCTGATATATGCGCCATAGCCGCCATTGGTGTTACTGGTGTTTTCGTGGGTGGTACTACTCCAGTAGTAGGGGGCATCGGTCTGCCCCGTCTCATTGGATATGGCTGTCACTGTAAAGAGCGCAGAGATTGCCCCCTGTCCGTTATGGGTATCGGGAGAGATGGTGTAGTCCACCAGCCCTTGAAGCTCCTTGATATTGGGTAGATGCCAGTCGTTGTAGCCGAGGTGGTTCTCACTATTTTTTGTTATCGCCCACGCCAGCGCCTGCTGCCAATCGAGACCCTGACCACTGTCCGCTAACTCCCACATCAGGCCGGTTGCGTTATCGGTAATTGTGCCATCGCCGTTGCTGATGAACTGATTGGTTCCATAAAGTTCATTACCGCGTACACAGTAGAGATAGAAGCTCTTATCCTCTCCGCGCATGGTCATGGGGTAGCCTTTGATCCGACCATCAGCGAAATTGACACCAAACATGGTTTCATCTCCGTTCATGGTGGTGGAGACATACTGGGTTGTGGTGGCGAACTGGGCATCGATGATCCTCTCGCCTGCAGCTGTATCACCATAACCGAAGTCGAAGTAACGGGTGTCGATAAACGGTTTGAGTGCGCTGGTGTCGGTGCCGGTATAACTGCTGGGGTCCAATCCACGAAAATCCATGAGCGAATAGAGCGTCTTGATATCGGGCAGTCGCCAGTCGTCATGCCCTGCGAGTGTAAACGAATCACAGAAAGAGATCGCTGCGTTATAACTGCGCTTGTCTGCTGCCTCAATGGTGCCGTTGCCATCAAGATCCGGATTCTGCTGCCACATCAGTCCGGTCACATTATCGCTAACTGTGCCATCGCCATTGTCGGTATAGCTGGCAGGCTCTCCCTGTTGCTGTCCGTCCTGACCGTAAAATTGTGCTCCGATTGCTGGGCAGTTGATGGTTGTCGTCGCGTTAAAACAGCTCTCTTGCATTGTGTCGACAATGGGGAAGGATACTGAACCAGTGGCAGGATCTGCAGTAATGGGTGTACTATCCGTAGTAGGCTCTTCATTCTCTGAATCGCTCTCAACAGCAGGATCGTCTCTGTTTACTGCACTATCGGTAGAAGAGAGATCGGAAGGGGGATTTGTATCACCTCCAGAGCTGGAGGAGTCGTTGCACCCGACAGCCAGGGGAGCAAGTAGTAGCAGCGAGAGTAACTTTTTCATAAAGGTAGATCCTTTTCGTATATGGCGTTGGGTGACGGAACGAAGAGTGTAAGTGATACCGCCGCAGGTTTAAAGATGGAGAATCTCTATATGGCAGAGGTGTACTCACTTCCGCAACTGGGTTGGAGGCACTATTTCCAGCAGCAACTGACGATGGAAGAGCTAGAGAGCTATACTATTGCCAGGGTGGTTGGCCAAGAGAGGGGGGAGGTGCAGCTACAGACCCGTCTGGGTAGATTGCTCCTACCTCACTCACCATCAATACCCGCGATGATAGTGGGCGACTGGCTTCTGCTAGAGACTGAGGGGAGATTCGTGCGCCTACTGGAGCGCTTTTCTCTTCTTTCCCGTAAGGCAGCGGGCAGCAGAGTGACAACACAGTTGATCGCGGCCAATATCGATTCCCTGTTTATCGTCAGCTCCATGAATCAGGATTTCAACCTCAACCGTTTAGAGCGCTACCTGTCATTGGCTCATGAGTCAGGTATCGAACCGGTCATTCTGCTGACAAAACCGGATCTCTGCGAAGATCCACAATCGTACCTTAAACAAGCAGAGGCACTGGGGCCACTTTTACAAACATTGGCGGTAAACAGTCTTGAAGTCGACAGTGTGCAACAGCTCGAGCCGTGGTGCTCAACCGGCAATACCGTCGCCTTTCTCGGCTCATCAGGGGTGGGTAAGTCATCACTAATTAACACTTTATTGGGTAATCAGCAGCAACACACGCAAGGCGTTCGCAATGATGATGACAAGGGGCGCCACACCACTACCAACCGCTCTCTTCATCCGCTAGCTTCTGGTGGGGTGTTGCTGGATACCCCCGGAATGAGAGAGCTGCAACTGACCGACTGCGAAGATGGGGTAGAGGAGACCTTCTCGGATATCGTCGGGCTGGCCAGTTGTTGCCGATTCTCAGATTGCAGGCATCAGAGCGAACCTGGCTGTGCCGTACGCGAAGCAATTACAACAGGTACGGTAACGGAGAGACGACTTAAAAGTTACACCAAGCTGATGCGTGAACAGGCGCTAAACAAGGCTACACTGGCTGAAAAAAGGGCAGCAGATAGAAAGTTTGGTCGTTACATCCGCTCTGTCATCAATAGCAAGCGCCGTGAGTAGAGGAGGTATAGACAAGCCTGTCGATGCGCTGGGCTTACACACTACGAGAGCTACTCATTGTTTCACGGTAATCGTATTCAAATACACCCTTGAAAAAATATCTCAAAAACCTGGAATCAGTGTTTTCAGGTATTTTTGGGTAAATAGTTCGGGGCGATGTGAAGTTCTGTTGTTCGATTTTTAATTTTAACTCAGGAGTATTGATCATGTTACAACCTTTAGCCAATTCCACTCTAGATCAGCTGTTTCGCACCGCACGCACTCACAGTGCATGGCAGGATAAGGCTGTCACCACTGAGACCTTGCAGCAGCTATATGATCTGCTAAAGTGGGGGCCGACCGCAGCCAATAGTTGTCCAGCGCGATTTATTTTTATTACCACGCCGGATGGTAAGGCACGACTTGAACCGGCACTTTCAGAGGGTAATTTGGATCAGACCATGAAAGCACCGGTGACGGTAATCGTCGCGCGTGATCTCGAGTTTTATGAACACCTGCCCAAGCTATTTCCACACACCGACGCACGCAGTTGGTATGCAGGTAACGCGAAAGCGATTGAAAACGCATCTGCACGCAACGGTACCCTGCAAGGGGCCTATCTGATTGTTGCCGCACGCGCGCTGGGACTGGACTGTGGTCCGATGTCGGGTTTTGATGCTGACAAGGTGAATACCGAGTTTTTCCCGGATGGAAAGGTGAAAGCAAACTTCCTCTGCAATCTGGGCTACGGAGATAGTACCAAGTTGTACCCA
>JADFYS010000070.1 GCA_015232955.1 Gammaproteobacteria bacterium | reverse complement strand
GAGTCGGGAAGTGTGGCTATTCAAGGCATGAAGCCGCATGAATAGTCATTCTATTCAAAGGGTTCATAACGAAGAAGAGTCGCGCTTATCGGCTTTCTGGAACCAGCGTTTCCAGGTATCTTGGGTATAAACTCCATTCACTTCACTCTCCGGCAGCAGCCACCACACAGCGCAGGATATCATAGGGGTAGCGCTTATCCAGCGCTTCGTAGAGCGGTTTGAGCCGTCCCCGCTCCTCCAGTAACGCATAGGTGTCGAGAATCGTCTTCAACTCCTCTGCCTCAAGACCGGTGACCGCATAGAGATCCACCTTACCCTCAGCGATCGCCTCAGCGCAGTAGCTGTAGATGGTGGAGGGCTTCAACCCCAATTGACCGGCGATATCCTCAATAGCGATCCCCTGTTGCAACAGCTCCAGACCCCGTTGACGATTGGACTCGCCCCTTTGCAGAGTCTGTTGTGGCAGAGAGCCACTCTGGCGCAGATCAGGCTCTGTGGTGGGGCTATCATCCTCCTGCAGCAGCTCAACAAAACGCTGGCCATAGGCGGCCAGTTTCTTTTCGCCGACACCGCTAATATGGGCCAGCTGCTCCATTGTAGTGGGGTGCCGTTCGACCATCTCCACCAGGGTCGAATCGTGAAAAATGGTGAAGGCGGGAATTCCCTGCTCATCTGCGAACTCTTTGCGCAGCCGTCGTAGCGACTCCCACAGCACCATCTGCTCCTCCTTGAGTTGCCGTTTTGCCCCTCTCTCTACCCGCTGTTTACGCTGCTTTTCACTACGGACCTGGCGCAGTGTCAGTTTTTGCTCACCCCGAAGCAGAGGCCGGCTCAGTTCTGTCAGACGCAGCGCACCATGGCCCTCTACATCGACCTCGAGCAGGCCGTGGGCGATCAGCTGTCGAAAGAGATTGCGCCACGCCTGTTGTGTCAGCTCGCGACCGATACCGTAGGTGGAGAGCTGATGGTGGCCGAAGTTGAGAAGACGCTGGTTGCTGCTGCCGAGGAGGACATCAATGAGATAGTTGACCCCAAAGCGCTGACCGGTGCGGTAGACACAGGAGAGCGCTTTCTGTGCAGCGATGGTGGCATCCCAGCTCTGGGGGGGGTCCAGGCAGGTGTCGCAGTTGCCGCACGGCTCCTCTAGCGGATCATCGAAATAGTGGAGCAGCAGTTGGCGCCGGCAACGGATGGTCTCACACAGGCCGAGCATCGCATCCAGTTTATGATGTTCAATCCGTTTATGCTGCTCATCGGCACCGGACTGCGCCTGCATCTGGCGAAGGGTGATCACATCCTGCAGGCCGTAACACATCCAGGCGTCGGCAGGGAGACCATCCCGCCCCGCCCGTCCGGTCTCCTGATAGTAGGATTCGATACTCTTCGGCAGAGAGAGGTGGGCGACAAAGCGGACATCGGGCTTATCGATCCCCATCCCAAAGGCGATGGTTGCGACCATTACCACCCCATCCTCACGCAGAAAACGGTGCTGATGGTGGCCGCGAACCTCTGAGTTGAGTCCGGCGTGGTAGGGGAGGGCCGTTACCCCCTGATGGTTGAGCCAGACGGCGGTCTCATCTACTTTGCGTCGGGAGAGGCAGTAGACGATTCCCGCCTCCCCCGGGTGTTCGTCGCGGATAAAGCGGAGCAGTTTTTCGCGGGCGTTGCCCATATTTTCAGTGATCTGGTAGCGGATGTTGGGGCGGTCAAAACTGCTGATAAAGTGTTGCGCCTCTTCCAGTGCCAGACGCTGAATGATCTCGCGTCGGGTCGGGGTGTCGGCGGTTGCGGTAAGCGCAACTCTTGGTATTCGGGGGAACCGCTGATGGAGTGTAGAGAGCTGAATATACTCCGGACGAAAGTCATGCCCCCACTGTGAGACGCAGTGCGCCTCATCGATGGCAAACAGCGCGAGATCAATCGACGCCAGCAGATCAAGGGTTCGTGGCAGCATCAGCCGCTCCGGGGCGATATAGAGCAGATCCACGGCGCCTTGGCGCAGGGCGTGTTCAATTTCGTAGACCTCATCGCTACTGAGGGTGGAGTTGAGGTAGGCGGCAGCGATCCCGTTCTGGCGCAGGGCGGTCACCTGATCCTGCATCAGGGCGATAAGGGGGGAGATCACCACCCCCACTCCGGGCCGGATGAGCGCCGGAATCTGGTAACAGAGTGATTTCCCACCCCCGGTTGGCATCAGCACCAGTGCATCATTTCCGGCGACGAGGGTGGTGATCACCTCCTCCTGACGATCACGAAAGGCGGGGTAGCCGAACTGTTGCTGCAGGATCTGCAGCGCAGCTGCACCGGTAGCGGAACTCATGGAAGGGGGATCCCGGCGAGAGCAAGCATCGCGGTTAGCCGGATGAGGGGAAGACCGATTAGGGTATTGGGATCATCCCCCTCAAGACGGGAGAAGAGGGTGATCCCCAGCCCCTCCGACTTAAAACTTCCGGCGCACTGGTAAGGCTGCTCGGCTTTGAGATAACGCTCGATCTGATCCGCGCTCAGGGTACGGAAATGGACGGTGTAGGGGAGGAGATCGACCTCACTCACCCCTGCCTCACTCCCCACCAGGGCGAGGCCGGTATAAAATGTGACGGCGTTGCCGGAGAAGGCGGCGAGCTGTTCCCGCGCCCGGGCATGGCTCCCCGGTTTGCCAAGGATCTCTCCCCGATGAACCGCCACTTGATCTGAGCCAATCACCAGCGCCTTGGGGTGGTGGTGGGCGACAGCTTCGGCCTTGGCCAGCGCGAGCCGTTGGACGAGATCTGCAGGCGATTCAGAGGGCGCTGCGCGTTCATCGACCTCAGGCGCAATGGTAGTGAACGGAAGCCCCAATTTCTCTAACAACATCTTACGAAAGGGGGAGGTGGAGGCAAGGATAATCTGGGGCGTGGTCATGGTAAGAGAGGGATCAGATAAAGGGTGAGAGATGAGATAGCATAAAAAATACCCGAGCCGGCTGTGTGCGGCAAGGGGTAATTTGTAACCGGGGAGCAGATGGGGTGTGCAGCGCAACGCTCACTATCTTTGTCTCCTTTCGCGATGGGGAGGGTGGTATGATCGCGGTTTCGGATAGTTACAGGGTCTTGTCAGATGAACCTCCCCCCTAATGATCACGAAAGTGACCTCGTGCAGGAGTGCTATGCGGTGGTCTACACCCCGAAAAAAAAGCGAAAACGGTTTCCAGAGAACTGTGTCGAGGTGATGGCCAATGACCTTCAGGCGCTGGAGCAGTGTGACGAAGAGAACCATCGCTACCCCGCGAAAGTGATTGGTCCCTCCCGCTCCTCCGAAGGCTCTATGCTCTACTATCTGGTCCACTGGCTCTAAGATCAATGATAGAGGTGCGTTCACTGGTAAAACGGTTTGGGGCACTGACCGCAGTCAATGGGGTCGATCTCGCGATTCAACCTGGCTGCTGTTTCGGTCTTCTCGGTCCAAATGGGGCCGGTAAGACCACCACCATCGAAATTATGGAGGGGATCTCCGACCCCACCGCGGGTGAAGTGCTCTACTGTGGACGGCCTCTGGGGCGCCGTTTTCGCAGTGAAGTCGGAATTCAGTTTCAGCACACCGCGCTTCAGGACTATCTGAAGGTGAAGGATGTGCTCGAGCTGTTCCGCAACCTCTACCCCAACCCTCTGCCGCTTGCGGATCTGGTGGAGATGTGCGCCCTCAGCGACTTTATGGATCGTGAAACCCAGAAACTCTCTGGTGGGCAGCGGCAACGGGTGCTACTGGCCATCGCTCTGGTCAATGATCCGGAGCTGATCTTTCTCGATGAACCTACCACCGGCCTTGATCCCCAGTCGCGGCGAAACTTCTGGTCTCTGATTCGGGGGATTAAGTCGAGAAACAAGACCATCATCCTCACCACTCACTATATGGAAGAGGCCGATACCCTCTGTGATGAGATCGCGATTATGGACGAGGGCAAGATTATCATTCGCGGAACCCCCTCTGACCTGTTGCGGCAATATTTTGATGATCTGCTGTTACAGCTGCCGCTCTCCGCACTGCCGCATCCGCACTTTTCGCTCTCTCTGCCCCATGAACTCAATGATGGCGGGATCTCCATTCGCAGCCGAGATGTCAATCGAACCATTACCACCCTGCAGCAGGAGGGGGTTGATCTCGCGCGTCTCCATATTCGTCCCCGCACCCTTGAAGATCTCTTCCTACAGCTAACAGGACATCAACTGCGTGCTTAATTTTCATCGATTTTTTGCGATTCTCCACGCCCGAAATCTCGAGTTTATGCGCGATCGGGCAGCCCTCTCCTGGAATATGGCCTTTCCCATCCTGGTCATGATCGGTTTCGCCTCGATCTTCTCTGGCGGAGAGCAGGAGTATTTTAAGGTGGGGGTGATGGGTGCGGGGGAGCACCCCTTTCTTCAAAGTCGTTATATTCACTTTATCCCGGTGGAGGGGCAACAGGGGTTGGCAGAGGCGATCACCAAGGTCGAACGCCATCAGATTGATCTCCTGTTGCAGCTGGAACCGACGCACCGCTACTGGATAAACAGCGATTCGGCCAAAGGGTATGCGGTAGAGCAGATCCTCCGCGCCAGCGGGGGGGACGAGGTGGTGCGACAGGAGGTGAGCGGGGAGGAGATCCGTTATATCGACTGGGTGATCCCCGGGGTGCTGGGGATGAATATGATGTTTAGTGCCCTTTTTGGGATCGGTTTTGTCATTGTCCGCTATCGCAAAAACGGGGTGCTGAAACGGTTTAAGGGGACTCCGGTGACAACGCTGGAGTTTATCTCGGCCCAGATCATCTCCCGCCTGCTGATGATTGTGTCGATGGCGCTGTTGGTCTATCTCACCTGTGACCTCCTTCTCGATTTTGCGATGTACGGCTCCTATCTCGCCCTGTTTGTGGTACTGGTGTTGGGCGGCTTCTCCCTCATCTGTCTCGGTCTGATTATCGCTGCCCGTATCACCAGTGATGAGGTGGCGAGTGGACTGGTCAATCTGCTGGGAATGCCGATGATGATCCTCTCCGGGGTCTGGTTCTCTCTTGAGGGTTCGCCGCAGTGGGTACTCTATGTTGCACAGATCTTCCCCCTGACCCATATCGTTGATGCCGCACGGGCGGTGATGCTCGATGGTGCCGGGATCATCGCTATTGCGCCGCAACTCCTGATCTTAGGGGGGATGAGTGCGCTCTTTCTGCTGCTGGGGGTCTGGCTGTTTCGTTGGGAGTAGGCTCAAAACCGTCCGCCTGTTTTGAACTTGAACACTGTACAGGAAGCCCAACCGCCTGAGAGGCGCAACATACCAATATCGAAAGAGAGTGAGTCAACAATGCACGAGATAGAGAAACATCTAATTACGGAAGAGCCCTACTACTCCCCGGTGGGGGAGGAGATCGCCATCTTTGAGGCCTCCTATCGCAACGGTCTTCCAGTACTACTCAAGGGGCCGACCGGCTGTGGTAAGAGCCGGTTTATGGAGTATATGGCGTGGCGCCTGCAGCGACCGTTGATCACCGTCTCGTGTCACGACGATCTCTCAACTTCGGATCTTGTGGGCCGTTTTCTCATTCGCGGCGGAGAGACGGTCTGGATCGATGGCCCTCTCGCCCTTGCAGTTAAAGTGGGTGCCATCTGTTATCTCGATGAGGTGGTGGAGGCTCGCAAGGATACACTGGTGGTGATCCACCCCCTAGCCGATGATCGCCGGCTACTCCCGATCGAAAAGCTGGGGCAGATCCTTGAGGCGCCCCCTGAGTTCGCCCTTGCCGTCTCCTATAACCCCGGCTACCAGAGTCTGCTCAAAGATCTAAAGCAGAGCACCCGTCAGCGATTTGTTGCCCTCGAGTTTAACTATCCCGAAGCGATGCACGAGGCGGAGATCGTGGTTAGAGAGTCGGGCGTTGACCTTCCACTGGCACAACAGCTGGTCAGTTTTGCCGGGATGACCCGTAACCTGAAGGGGAGCGGTCTTGATGAGGGGGCGAGCACCCGTCTTCTGGTACATGCGGCGAAGCTGATTCAGAGCGGGATTGCACCAACCGTCGCCTCTCAGTGTGCTATCGCCCAAGCGCTGACCGATGATCCGGAGATGATGCCGGCAATCTTTGAACTGGCAGATTCGGTCTTCTAAGCAGATTCAGCAGTGACACTGCACCGCCTCTCTGCGCCAGAGATAGCAGAACAGCTCGATCTCTGTTTTGAGGTGGAGTTTACCTTTATCGATAACACCCTGATAGCACAGAGGATTGCGCAACTGGAGCCAGAGGTGCAGCAGCAGCTTCTGCACACCGCAAGGCGAGTGGCAGCAAGCCATATTCAAGTGGCAGCACAGCTCTGTACCAATGCCATTACCACCATCTTTGCGGTGAGTGGTGGTGATCACACTGCACAGCAGGCGCAGCTTCTCGACTCATGGGCAGATCAGGTGATGGATCTCTATGACCGCTTCGGTCTGGCAAAGTCGATGCAAATGGTCAACGACTTCGACCACTTTCAGCGCTACCAGCGACAAGAGACGGTTGGGGTGTCATTGAAAGAGGTCGAGGTGAGGCTGCTCCACTTCCTCAACGGCTTGAGTGGGCGCAAGATGAAGCTGGCACCCGCAGAGGGTGAACACTGGAGTGACAGTGAGACCATCTATCTCCCATCCGCTTCGCTCCTCCTTCCGCAGCGGGAGTTGAACCGCTGGCTCTACTCCGCCATTGTGGTCTATCACTGGGCAGAGGCACGATTTTCCACATTTCAGCCTCCCCTCTTTGCGCGGATGATGGATGCGTCAGATCACCTGCTCCACCTGTTTGAATCGGTGAATGGTCTTCGACTTGAGCGGTTGATTCAGCGCTATCTCCCCGGACAGTGGCGACGGATGGAGCAGCTTCGGCAGGCTGAGGGGGGTGGCGAACTCAGTTCAGATTGGACGCAAGTTGTCAGATTGCTGGAGGAGGGGGATCTCTCTCTGCAGACAGCACTGAAGGTGACGGAGGCGTGGAGTCGTCAACTGCAGCCGTTACCGCGCCCCTGTTATCAGGGGAGACTTGCGCTAAGTCGGGTGGCGGCGACACGAGAGAAGCGGATAGGGGAAGAGCGAGCACAGTTTCGGGTCAGCTTTATGGACTACAGGCGTCAGCAGTCGCCCCCCCCTGCCATGGCCCCAGAGAGAGAGACGGGGGATGAAGAGGAGGAGAGTGATCTTCAGTGGTCATCGGAGCAGGCGATCGCCACCCTGCCCCTGCAGCTGCGACCGACAGCCGAATCGATTATCCAGGACTTTGGTGAGATTCCGCCCGAATATCTCACCGCTGCAGGTCCTGCTGACTACCTGCTGCTACAACAGAAGGCGCGAGAGGAGGATCCTGGAGAGGTGTGGGGGGGCACCTACCATGAAGAGGGGGCCTTCCTCTACGATGAGTGGGATCACCGTCGTGAAAGCTACCGCAAAGGGTGGTGCGCGGTGAGAGAGCTGGAGGTGGAGGGGGTTGAGGATCCCTTTGTAGAAGAGGCGTTGCAGCGTTATCAGCTGGAGATCCGCCATCTGCGCAAGACTTTTGAGACCTTTCGTAACGAGAACCGGATACTGAAGCGACAGAGCAGTGGAGATGATCTCGATCTCGAGGCTCTGGTTGAGGCGCAGGTGGATCTCAGACAAGGGAGAGAGCTGAGTGATCAGCTCTTTATCCGAACCAGCCGCTATGAGCGCAATATCGCCGTCGCGTTTGTGGTGGATATGAGCGGCTCCACCCGAGGATGGATCAATGATGCCGAGCGGGAGGCGCTACTCTTAATGTGCGAGGCGTTGCAGACATTGGGTGACCGTTATGCGATATACGGTTTTTCTGGGGTTAGCCGTAAACGCTGCGATATCTATGTGATTAAGCGCTTTGAAGAGGGGTATGGAGAGGCGATCCGCCAGCGGATTAGCGGCATCCGCCCCCAAGACTACACCCGCATGGGGTTTGCCATACGCCATATCAACCAGATCCTCAATCAGACCGGGGCCAAGAGCCGGTTGATGATCACCCTAACCGATGGCAAACCGGATGATTACAGCGACTATCATGGTGAGTACGGGATAGAGGATACACGCAAGGCGCTGCTCGAAGCGCGACACCTCGGAATTCACGCCTACTGTATCACCATCGATGAAGAGGCAAAAAGTTATCTGCCCCGGCTCTATGGCCCGGCAGCATTTACCCAGATAGACGATCCACGGCAGCTCCCCTATAAGATCACCGATATCTACCGCCGCCTCACGAGCCGCTAGCGGTCACAACCTCTACCTCTTTTTAGCCTCTAACAGGCGTGACAGATAGGCTTGGGCAGTCCCGCAATGCGGCAGATAACACCACAAACATCATCGGCTTTAAACAGAGACTTGAGAAACTTGTTGTCACACTTGATCTCGGTATGTCGCTCTAGCTCTTTGCGCAGACCGGGCAGCCCTGGTGTGGTCTCATATTTTTGATAACACGCTCTCATGATACGGATGATTTCGAGGTGACACTCGGTCAGCTCTACTCCGTTGACCTGAGCCAAACCCAAACAGACCGACTCACTCCACTCCTCAGCCCTCAGGAGAAAGCCTTCACTATCCGTTTCAATTAACTTTCCATCAACCTCTATGCTCATCACTGAATCCCCCTTCAGTTTTCAATTATCACTGCTTTAGCTCAGATAAGCGTAGTTCAACAGGAGTGAGAGTCAAGTGAAAAGATGTGCAGAGCTATATAACCAAGATACCTGAAAACGCTGGTTCCAGAAAGCCGATAAGCGCGACTCTTCTCGGCTCTGGCTCCTGCTTCGCACTA
>JADFYS010000006.1 GCA_015232955.1 Gammaproteobacteria bacterium | reverse complement strand
CGATGCAAGAGGCGATGGCGGCATCCAAGCTGCAACTGGAGCAACTGAATCGTGAACTCGGTTCCATCGCCAGCGAACTGGAGAAGAAGATCAGAGCGATTGATGCTGAAATTGTCGCCGAGCGAGATGAGACCATCCGTTTGGCGCTGATCTCTGCCCGCGCCGATCTCGCGCACTCTAAAGCAGAGCTGGAGGCGGAGTTACTGGCCGTTGACCAAAATTCCTGGATGGATGAGTTACCGACCAGTGACGACTTTGCGGATATGTATCCGCAGGAGGATCTCTGTTCAATCGACGAAAGTTACCTGCTGAGTGCCCATACTCTGGAGCCGGGTCTGGCGGTAGAGGGGCATCAGCCGGAGAGGATTGGAGAGCTGTTGTTGCTGGGGGGGGAGATAGGTTACAAGGACCTCTCCTGTTTGCAGTTAAATGGTGCGACACTCTCCGCGTTGGTCCTGTCGTATCGTTATATGGAGCAGGGGGTGTGGCTGAATTGTCGTTTTGAAGCGATCGATTTCTCCTCTTCTGTTCTGGTGCGCTCTCGTTTCGAACGCTGCACTTTTGTCGATTGTGACTTTAGTAGTGCCAACCTGGGGGGCAGTCAGTTGATTGAGTGTCGCTTTGAGAAGTGCAACTTCGATTCATCGGTGCTGTCACAGAGCAAACACTCAGGGGTTACTGTGGTAGAGTGCCAGCTAAGGGGGTGTCAACTGCTAGATGTTGAGATCAATAGTCTGACCATCCATGATTCGCAGATCTATGGACTCACCTTTGTTGAAGCAGAGATGGGGACGCTGCGAGTGAACTCATCGCAGCTGGAAGCGATGGTCTTTATGGAGTGCAAAATCGATCTGCTATCGATAACCGCTAGCCAGATGAAACAGACCATTTTTACAAAGTTGGATACGGGAACAGCGCTCGATTTAACCGGAACTGCAATGGAAAACTGCATGTTTATACAGCAGTCGCAGATGAGAAAGGCGCGTTGTGATGGGATTCGCTGTAAAGATGTCAGTTTTCATTCAGCGGTGATGCCGGAGTCGAGCTGGGTCAATGCGGATCTTCAGGGGACACTGTTTGCAGAAGCGGATCTTCGTGGCGCCGATTTCAATGGTGCAGATTGTCGTGGCAGCAGTTTTAACCGTACACTACTCACCACTGCGAAGATGGATAATAGCAACTTAATGGAGTGTAATTTTGGTCAGGCGCACCTGGTGAACTGCCGTTTTAATGGCAGTAACCTCTACTCTGCCAATTTTATCGATGCTGTAGTGGGGGGGAACAGTTTTCAGCAGACGATTCTTGATCGCACCATCCTTGAAGATTGGCAGCCGTAGTGATTTTCTCCGGGGTTAGCGAGAACTGATGGGGCAATGGAACCGGGTCAATCTTGAGGAGGCGGTGCATGGGGGTGAAGCAGAGATCGCCGATCTCGCTCTGTTCGATCTAGATCTCTCCCGCGCTGACTTGAAGGGTGGGGTTTTTAATCAGGTCGCGTTTACGGGGATTAACTTCACTGGCGCTGATCTGCGCGAAGTTGTCTTTATCTCTTGTAAATTTGACGCATGCTGTTTTAGTGAGAGTCAACTAAACCACTCCTCCTGGATTGACGCGCAAGGGGGGGAGCTCCTTTTTGTCGGAGCAGACTTAACTTCGTCAAGTTTTATTAACGCCCGTTTTTCCAGTGTTGATTTCAGTCGAGCCAAGTTGATGGATTCTAACTGGATAGAGCCGGAGATTTCTGACCTAAAATGTACCGAAACAGCACTCGTAAAAGCAACTTTCATCGATGGTGTCATGGCGAACAGCAGATGGTCTAATGCTGTTCTTGATTCATCCCAGTTCATCGATATGAAGCTGAGTGGACTGCGGCTTGTTCAATGTGAACTGCAACAGTTGATGTTTATGAATAGTCACCTCCCCGGCGTTGACTTCACCACCAACCAAGTGGATTCATGTTATTTCCATAATAGTAATGTTGATGAGGCAGATTTTAGTGATCTCAATATTCGTGTCGCCAACTTTATGCGAGCTTCCATGGTTGGGGTGCGAATGGAACGATGCACTATTCAGATCGGACTGTTTCTTGAGGCAAAGATGGTAGGCGCAGTGTGTGATAATCTACATGCAGAGCAGACCGTGTGGCAACAGAGTTCTCTGGAGCAGTGTTCGCTACAGAACGCGGTCTTGAATCAGACCAATTTTGCCAAGGCGCTGCTGCACCACTGCCAACTCAATGGGGCGCAGTTAGCGTATGCAGACTTCTCGCATGCGACTATTGTCGATAGTGATCTGCGCCATACCACACTGGATCGCGCCAACTTTCATCAACTGCTGGAGAGTGGCAACGACTGGAGAGGTAGCAATCGAAGCAGCGCGCTTGGTACAGACGAACCGTTGCTGCGTGCAGAGCAATTTAAACCTAAACGAGGATAAAGCTGTGGGTGTGTTGATGAATCGTCCAGTGATGGAACAGTTGGTGACGGGGTATTATAGTGCTGTCGTTCAAGAGTTAAATGGCCGTCGATGTACTACCCTGCTGCATGGCACAGCCCACACTGCAACTGTCGCCACCAGCTGTCTGGTTCAGCCGATAGTGGGCGATAAAGTGCTGCTCTGGCAAGATAGTGAGGAGTGTTTTATTATCCAGATCTTGAAAAGAGAGTCGAATCATGTAACTACCGAGATAAGTTGTCACGGCCCCTTGTCGATAAAAAGCGATGCTCAGTTAAATCTTTCGGCAGCTGATGAGATTGGTCTTCAGAGTCAGCAGATTCATCTATGCTCTCACCGTGAACAACATGTGGCGAATCACTTTCTTTTTACAGGGCGCGAAGCGAAGGTGTTTCTTTCAAGGATTGATTTGAGTGCAGAGCGTGTGGTCTGTCGTATAAAGTCTCTCATGCAGTCGCTGGTAGATTCGGTGCGAACAGTCAAGCGGCTAGAGAGTGTCACCGCGTCTAAATTGATTCAGCGAGCAAGCGAACTGTTTTCCGTCGATAGCCGGCGGGTTCTAATTGGTGCGAAGAAAGAGGTTAGAATTGATGGTGAAAAAATTCATATGGGGTGAGAGCTAAATGTTTGTAAATTGTAGTGCAGGTGGGCAGAGTATGGCGATGCCCGATGTCTGTAAGGTGCCGGTCCCTTCACCTGCAGGTCCGATACCAACACCAATGCCCTTTCCCAATATCGCTCTGGGGAATACGGCTGTCCCCAATCAGACCAAATTGATGATTATGGGGATGCCTGCACATAATCTGATGACCATGATCCCGATGACCAGTGGCGATGAGGCGGGGCTGCTCGGTGGTCTTGTTTCACAAATGATTAAAGGACCATGTAAACATTTAAAAGGGAGTACCAAAATGATGATTATGGGGATTCCGGCCACACGAATGTTGGATCAGACCGGGCAAAATGGTGCCGCACCAAATGCGATGGGGACGACGATTGCTCCAGCACAGAGCAAATTGATGGTGATGGCGTAGTTTGAGGATACCCAAGACAGTTGGAGACAGTGGACTTCAGAGCGTTGGGGAGAGTGGGTATATCCAAGGCATGAACCTATAATGAAGGGGGACTAAACGGTTACTCCTTAGCAGGGAGAGAAGATCAAAGCCTCCCCCCTGACAAGGGGGGATTGAGGGGGGTTGTTTACTGTGAAATACATTTCATTCTCGAGGGTGACACCATCCCACTCATGCAAGTTAGGCTGAAACCAGCGTCTTTAGGGTTCTTGGGTAACTACCAATCAACCCGGAACCGTTGGAAATCCGGCGCGACCACCGATGCTGTATCTATCCCTGTTATAGAGTGGTGGGCTTTTGAGGTAGACCGTAAGCAACTGCGCCATCGACTCAAGAGCACTCCAGTGGATCCGCTCATAGCCGTGTGAGCCATCAATGCCAAAGCAGATGAGCGAGGTGCGCAGGTCATTTCCGGCTTCAACCGCGGCAGCGCTATCGGAACGGTAGTACTTAAATACATCGCGCTGGTGCGGAATCTGAAACTCCTGACAGAGCTGAATGAGGCGATGGGTGAGGTGGTAATCAAATGGACCACTCATATCACTCATGGCAAAGGTGACACCAAATTCACTCGAATTTTGGCCCGGGGCGGTTACTCCATTGTCGATAGTGACCATTTCGGCAACATCCTGATGGAGAACTCCTGAAGCTCCAGAGCCAACCTCCTCGGTAATGGTAAACAGGAGGTGGCAATCGACCGGTAACTCAACCTTGGCATCGATAATCGCTTTTGCGGCTCCCATCATAATCGCCACCCCCGCTTTGTCATCAAGGTGGCGGGAGTTGATGTAACCGTTTTCGGCAATCTCGGTGTTGGCGTCGATCGCCACATAATCGCCAACATGAAAACCGAGCTTTAATAACTCTGGTTGTGAATAGCAGTTCTCATCCACCCGGATTTCGAGGTTATCCCAGTTACACGGTTGTGTGTCGATCGCATCGGCAAATGCGTGTCCCGACGCCTTTAACGGTAAAATTGTGCCGCGATTGGAGCCGAAGTCGGTAAAAATGGTACAGCGCGCCCCCTCTGCAAATCGGGCATTCCAGTGACCAATGGGGACAACCTGTAACCGCCCATTCTCTTTGAGCCCTTTTACCATCGCCCCTAAGGTGTCGAGGTGCGCTACTATGGCGCGATCGGGGCTCTTCTGCTTTCCGGGAAGTTCGGCCCGTATGGCGCCGCGTCGGGTCAACTCATAACCGATCCCCAACGCCTCTAGCTCATCACAAACAAAGTGGACTGCTCTGTCGGTATAGCCAGAGGGGCTGGGGGTGCGGAGTAACTGTAATAAAAATTTCAGTAGATAGGATTCATCTATCGGAAGTAGTTTCATTGCTGTCGCATCGTCTGAGGAAAAAGGAGATCAATGAACGCTTTGGCCGTTGGTTGTGGTTCGTGGTTCGCCAGTCCAGGCCGTTCATTGGCTTCTATAATGACATACTCTTTACCGTCAACACTAGGTACCAGGAGATCGAGACCAACCACAGGTATGCCGATGGCGCGTGCAGCGTCAATGGCTGCCCTGACCAGAGTATGGCTTAACATTTCAGTAACATCGTGGAGGGTGCCCCCGGTATGGAGATTCGCTGTTTTCCGCACCTGTAACCGCTGCTCCACTGGCAGGATCGAATCCAGGGTGAAGCCCTGCTCCTCAATAGAGCGAATGGTCTCGCTATCCACCGGAATCTTGCTTTCGCCTCCGGTAGCGGCCGCCCTGCGTTGACTCTGTTTGGTGATGAGCTCGGCAATAGACCGCTTGCCATCACCGGTGATGGTGGCTGGTTTTCGCACCGCTGCAGCGACGACTTTATAATTGATCACCAGAATTCGCAGATCGGCCCCTTCGCAAAACTCTTCCAGTATCACTTTATCGTGATGCTGCGAAGCGATGGCAATGGCATCTTTCAGTGCCGCTTCGCTTTGAATATCGACACTAATACCGGCCCCCTGCTCACCCCGGGCCGGTTTTACCACAAGTCGGCGCTGCTGTTGGAGGAAGGCGCGGTTATGGTCCTCATCCTGACTCATGGTCTGTTGGGGAACTCGTAACCCAGCCGCTGCCAGTACCCGGCTGGTAATTGTTTTATCATCACAACGACTCATGGCAACGGCTGTGGTCAGTTCGCTCAGCGACTCACGACAGATGATCGAACGACCACCGAAGGTTAAGGTAAAGTAGGCAGAAAGTTTATCAATAATCTCTACCCCGATGCCCCTTCTTCTCGCCTCATTAATGATGATCATCGCGTAGGGGTTCAGCTCTTCATCGGGTTGCGGCGCCATAAATAGCGGCTCATTCCAAGAGTTTTTTCGCTTGAGGGCAAAAAATGGAACCCGTACAAAGCCAAGCCGCTCATAGAGTTTTATTGCAGGGGTGTTGTCGTGCATCACCGAGAGATCCATATAGTCACGGCCTCGGGCAAGATAGTGCTCCGCAAGGTGACGAACCAGAGACTCGCCAATGCCGAGATGGTGGGTCTGCGCATCAATCGCCAGTGCCCAGAGGCTGCTACCATTTTCAGGGTCATTAAAGGTCTCAGCGTGATCAATACCCATCACAACACCGATAATGTTGCCCTGCTGCTCATCTTCCGCTACGAGATAGGTGATGTTGCGGTTGGCGCGGTTGTGCCAGACAAAGGGGGGCGGCGGTGGTACCATTTTTCGTTTAAGGTAAATTTCTCGAATCGCTTCAGCATCTTCTAGCGTCTGCAGCAGGCGAATAGAGAAACCTTTGGGGCGGCGAGAGTCGGGACGGTAGCGCTCCAGCCAGAGGCGGTAGGTGTGCGAAGGATCGAGAAAAAGCTCATGAGGGGCGAGAGAGATGGCAACATGGGGATCCTGGAGGTAGAGGGCGATATCCCGCTTACCCGCCTCCTCGGTTCGTAGTAGTTCGGTGATTCGCCCGGTGTCGCTAAAAGTCTGCCCAAAAATTAGCCGTCCCCAACCACAATCAATCACCACATCCCTATCCGGGAGCTCAGGACTATGTGGTGGAATCTCTTTTCGGTTGTGAAAAGAGGAGCTGTGAGAGCGCTTTAAACGATGTCGCAACTTTTCACTTTTTGGCATCACTTTACCCCTTTTAAATTCCATGCGTTTGGAGCCAGAACTCCAGTAGTGCAACCTGCCATAACTTGGATCCTCTTAATGGGGTAATGTGCTCCTCAGGCGCTTGTAACAGCATATCGACATAACCCGGCTGGAAGAGGGTGCGCTCGCGCGCTGCAGGTTGGGTGAGAATGTCACGCACAAAATCGAGATACTCCCCCTGAATATACTTGAGCGCAGGAACCGGGAAGTAGCCCTTGGGGCGATCAATGACTGCGGCAGGAATCACCTTTCTCGCCGCCTCCTTCAGGACAAATTTACCCCCCTTCGCCACTTTGTACTCTGCCGGAACTCTGGCAGCGAGCTCTACCAGTTCGTGATCAAGAAATGGCACTCTCGCCTCAAGACCCCACGCCATGGTCATGTTATCCACCCGCTTCACCGGATCATCCACCAACATAATAGAACTATCGATACGCAGCGCCTTGTCGATCGGGTTGAGAGCTCCCGGTTGGGCGAAGTGGTTGCGAATAAATTGACGGCTGTAGTCCTCACCATGGAGCGACGGGGCGATGGCTTGAAGGTACTCTTCATGTTCACGATCACAAAATACCCGAGCGTAATCGCCCACCGCATCCTGACTCTGGATCATCGGCGGATACCAGTGGTAGCCGGCGAAGACCTCATCTGCCCCTTGTCCGCTCTGAACCACTTTGACATGCTTCGATACCTCTTGCGATAAGAGATAGAAACCGATGACATCGTGACTCACCATCGGCTCGCTCATTGCGGTGACACAGCTGCGGAGGGAGGGGAGTAACTTGGCAGAATCGACATAAATTTTATGGTGTTCAGTGTTGTAGTGGTTGGCGATAATGTCAGAGTAGTGAAATTCGTCCCCCTTCTCCTCGCCTACCGACTCAAACCCGACCGAAAAGGTGTTAATGCCCTGCTGTCCCAGCTCTGCCAACAGACCGACCAGCAAACTGGAATCAAGCCCACCCGAGAGCAAAACACCCACCGGGACATCAGCAACCAGACGGCGATCGACAGCAGCACGAACCGAGTCGAGCACCCTCTCTTGCCACTCCTCCGCAGAGTAGCGACGCTCCTCCTCGGAGGTTCCGAACTTCATCTGCCAGTAGGTTGTGAGCTGGCTGCTGCCATCACGCTCCAGAGTCATGACGGAGGCGGGAGGTAGTTTATGAATACCGTCAATAATGGTGTGAGGTGCAGGAACCACAGAGTGAAAGTGCATATAGTGGTGCAGCGCAACCGGATTGAGATCCGTGGTCACATCACCGGCCGCCAAAAGCGCAGGGAGGGTGGAGGCGAAGCGTAATGATGCGCCGTTGTGACTGTAGTAGAGCGGTTTAATCCCGAGACGATCCCGCACCAACAGGGTGCGGCCACTATCCCGTTCCCACAGGCAAAAGGCAAACATCCCCTTAAAATGGTGTACACAATCGCTCCCCCATTCGGCATAGGCTTTCAGGATCACTTCGGTGTCACCGTTGGAGAAAAAGGAGTACCCCTTCTGCAGCAGCTCTTGGCGTAACTCCGGGTAGTTGTAGATGGCTCCGTTATAGACGATCCCCAGCCCTAGCTGATTATCGATCATTGGCTGCTGGGCATGCTCGGAGAGATCCATAATGCGTAAGCGGCGATGACCAACCGCGATATGGTTTAACTGGAAAATCCCTCCACCGTCCGGGCCGCGGGGAGTTAATAGGTTATTCATTTTCTGGACGGCAGCTACATTGGGCAGCTGCTGATCAAATCTGATTTCTCCACAAATTCCACACATAAAACGGTTACCTTAATTGACAGCAGATTAAAAAATTACTCATCATGAGTAGGGGATAGCAGACACTTCTAAAATTTTCGGACAATCTTTGGGTATAAAGTAGTCGCAGAGTCACTTTCGGTTGACCGGACAATTGGCAATGTCATTAAGTTAAGGGTAGCGGAGATCCCTTCGCAGTCACTAACTAATGGCATTGGCTCAAATTGGGGTTAGCGTTTGAGTTCTGGCGAGAGATGGGGGGCGATGGTCTCAACGATGGCGGCAAACACCTTGGGATTGCCCGCCACCACATTACCGGTGGTAAAAAACTGATCCCCACCACTAAAATCACCGATAGAGCCACCGGCCTCACGAATGAGGAGCACACCCGCAGCAATATCCCATGGGTTGAGCGCGATCTCCCAAAAACCGTCGAGACGACCGGCGGCAACGAAGGCGAGATCTAACGCCGCAGAGCCGGGGCGACGGATACCCGCTACATCGGGGAAAAGTGCCTTAAAGGTGGCGAGATAGGTATCTAGATGCTGCTGCTCCTTAAAGGGAAAGCCGGTCCCGAGGAGCGCCCCTTGAAGAGATCGGCGGGAAGTGACGCGGATGCGACGACTGTTGAGCTGAGCACCGTCACCGCGTGATGCGGTAAAAAGCTCTTCACTAATGGGGTTGTAGACCACGGCAACCTCCATCTGCTCCCCCTTCATGAGGCCGATAGAGACCGCAAATTGGGGAAAACCGTGGAGAAAGTTGGTCGTTCCGTCGAGGGGATCGATAATCCAGCGGTAGGGGCTACTGTTTCTGCTCTCTCTCTGACCACTCTCTTCGGCGAGAAATGCATGATCCGGATACGCCTTGCGGATGATCGAGAGGATCTCCTCTTCTGCTTTACGATCCACCTCACTGACAAAATCATTGGCAGCTTTGGTGATAATCGTCAGTTCATCAACCCGACTGAATGAGCGGCGGATAACATTGCCAGAGGCGCGGGCGGCGGAGATTGCGGTGTTAAGCATGGGGTGCATGGTGAGATTCCGGATAGTGGCGGTTTTTCAAAATAGGCTGGAGATTGTATCATGTATACCCAAAACAGTTGGAAACGCTGGTTCCAGAGAGCCTGGAAGCGCGACTCTTCTGCGTTATGAAGTCTTTGAATAGAATGGCTATTCTTGCGACTTCACGCCTTGAATAGCCACTTTTCCCGACCATCTGAAACTCAGTGTTTCTAACTATCTTGGGTATACCTACCTCTAAATAAGCAGAGATCATGAAACCAGAAGATAGCCACAACACCGCTACTCATCCCTCTATCCGCATCGTTTTGGTGGAGACTTCACACCCGGGAAATATCGGCGCCGCGGCACGGGCGATGAAAAATATGGGGCTGTATGAGCTGGCTCTGGTCTCTCCAAAGGATTTTCCGGCCCGTGAGGCGGATGCCCGTTGTGCCGGTGCACACGATATTCTGCGTCAAGCGTTGATCTTTGATGATTTAAAGAGTGCGCTGGTCGGTTGTAGTTATGTGGTTGCCGCCAGCGCTCGGTTAAGGACACTTCCCCTACCGTTACTGGAGCCGAGAGCGGCGGCGGAGTGGTTAGCATCGGCTGAGTTTAGTGGTGATGATCGGGTGGCGATTCTCTTTGGCAGAGAGAGTTCGGGTCTGACCAATACGGAGCTTGAGTTGAGCAACTCCCTACTCCATATCCCGACAGAGGCGGGGTTTAGTTCACTGAACATTGCCGCTGCGGTGCAGGTGGTCGCTTATGAACTCTTCTTGGCCTTTCGTGGCAAGGGGGGGATGGTGGTGGATCAGCGCCAGAAAGATGGACATGAACCGGCTCAGGCGGAAGAGATTGAGCGCTTTTTTGTCCACCTGGAGCAGACCCTGCAAGAACTGGAATTTATCGATCTCAATCGACCGGGACAGCTGATGCGCCGCTTGCGCCGTCTCTTTAACCGGGCCCGTCTTGAAAAGGTGGAGCTGAACATCCTTCGCGGGATTCTCAGCGCTGCCCAAAAATGGCGCCGACTGGCGCTGAAGGAGTAATACGCGATGTTTGCACGCCTGAAGGAGGATATTCATGCCGTCTTTGACCGTGATCCCGCGGCTCGTACCATACTTGAAGTGTTGACCACCTATCCAGGACTGCACGCCCTGCTTTTTCACCGTTTGGCACACCGACTCTGGAATGGCGGTTTTTTGTGGTTTGCTCGGCTCATCTCCGCATTCTCGCGCTGGATGACCGGGATAGAGATCCACCCCGGTGCAGTGCTTGGGCGCCGCTTTTTTATCGATCACGGCATGGGGGTGGTGATCGGTGAGACCGCCGTGGTCGGCGATGATTGTACTCTCTATCACGGTGTCACTCTGGGAGGGACGAGCTGGAAGCGAGGGAAACGCCACCCGACCCTTGAAGATGGGGTGGTCATTGGTGCCGGGGCCAAAGTGCTGGGGCCGATTGTAATTGGCAGTGGGGCGAGGGTCGGTTCTAATGCGGTGATTGTGAAAAGTGTCCCGCCGCAGACTACGGTGGTGGGGGTTCCCGGGCGAATGGTTCAACGCAAACCACAGCCAGCAGAGGGGAGTGATGCGGCGAAGACAGAGGAGAAGCGGAGAGAGATCGCAGCGAAGATCGGCTTTGATGCCTACGGAACCTCTGCCGATATGCCGGATCCGGTAGCCCATGCGATTAACTGTATGCTCGACCATATCCATGCGATGGACGAGCGGATGGAGAAGATGTGTGTCGCGATCCGCAGTATGGGGACCGAGCTGGATCTGAGTGCTATCCCCAACATCGAGTCGTGTGAGATCAGCTCAGGTGTGCTCGACGATCTCGGTGCCGAGCGGCTGAAGACGGGAGAGAAGGAGGAAGAGAGGCGCGTCGAAAATAATTGACTAATTTAGTATGAATTGATAGATTACGCTCAATATCTTTAAGGGTTATTGGGAGAATATGATGAGACTGACCACCAAAGGGCGCTATGCCGTAACGGCAATGCTGGATCTGGCGATTAACGGTAATGATGGTCCGATTACCTTGGCAGAGATCTCGAAACGACAGGGGATCTCCCTCTCTTATCTGGAGCAACTTTTTGCCAAACTTCGTGGTCACGACTTGGTCGGAAGCTCTAGAGGACCGGGTGGGGGGTATCGTTTAAGTCGTGATCCGGGGGAGATCTCTGTGGCAGCGGTGATAACCGCCGTGGATGAGAAGATGGATGCTCGTGCGTGCAGAGGGAGTGCAGACTGTCACAATAGCGAGCCGTGTATCACCCATAAACTGTGGTGTGATCTGAGCGAACAGATCTATATCTTTCTTGAGGGGATCAACCTCAAAGAGCTGGTGGAGAATAAGCAGCCGTGTCAGGGTAAGGAGGATGCGGCGTAATGGTGGGGATGCTTCTCCGTATCCTCCTCTCTTGCTAGAGTTGCCTCCCCACTTTATCCAATTTTTCAGCGGTAGATCCCACCCCTCTACACCCCGGATTCAGTAATGTCGATCTATCTTGACCATAACGCAACCACTCCCATAGCCGCTGAGGTGCTTGAGGCGATGCTGCCCTATCTTCAGCAGAGCTTTGGTAACCCCTCCACTCTCCATCAGCGGGGGCGAGGTGCGAGACAGGCGATAGAGCAGGCGCGAGAACAGGTGGCAGTGTTGGCGGGGGGGTTACCATCCGAACTCTATTTTACCAGTGGCGGCACCGAGGCAAATAATTCTTTACTAAAAGGGTTGGTTTCTATCGCCCGGCGACCTATGTTAGCTATAGGCGCCACCGAACACCCCTCAGTCACCCTACCGGCAGAGGGGTTGAAACAGTCTGGGGTTGAGGTCAGTTGCCTCAAAGCAGATAGCCATGGTGTGGTGGCGATGGATAGCCTTGAACAGTGGGCCTACGCCAGCCGGGAGTCAGAGGGTAGGGTTCTGTCACTGATGGCCGCGAATAATGAGACCGGTGTGATGCAACCGATGGCAGAGGTTGCCGCTTTTGCGGAGGCAGAGCAGATCCTGTTTCATAGTGACGCAGTACAGCTGGCCGGTAAAGCGCCTCTTGCCTTTGGGCAGTGGCGGTTAGGGGCGATGAGCCTCTCCGCCCATAAGTTGTATGGTCCGCAAGGGGTTGGGGCGCTGCTGGTTCGTCACGACCTTCGTTTGAGACCCCTCCTTGAAGGGGGTGGTCAGGAGCGCGGGATCCGTGCTGGAACAGAAAATGTCGCAGCCATCGTCGGTTTTGGGGTGGCAGCGGAGTTGGCGCAGAGGGTGATGGTGGAAGAGAGTCGTCGTCAGTTACAGCTGCGACGGCAGATGGAAGCGGAGTTGCAGCGACGGTTTTCAGAAGTGGTGATCTTCGCGCAAGAGGTTGAACGGCTGCCCAACACCCTCCTGTTTGCTCTGCCGGGGATAACAGGAAATACAGTGGTGCAGCTGCTGGACCAACAGGGATTTGCCCTCTCCTCCGGCTCGGCTTGTGGTAGTGATCGCCAGACCCCCAACCCCCGATTGGCGGCGATGGGGGTCGCTCCGGAGGTGGCGTTGGCCGCGGTGCGGATCACTCTGGGGCGGGACAACCGCAAAGAGGATATCCCGCCGCTAATGACCGCCCTGGAAGGGGTGGTGCATCTGGCCGGGAAGATGGTGAATCGGGGCTAGTGTAAATTTTGGAGAGTAGTAACAGATGAGTCATTTACCGATCTATTTCGATTATTCCGCCACCACCCCGGTGGATCCCAGGGTTGCGGAGAAGATGTGCCGTTATCTCACCATGGGCGATGGGCTGTTTGGTAACCCCGCATCTCGCTCTCACCTCTATGGTTGGGAGTCGGAAAAAGCGGTGGATGAGGCGAGGCAGCATGTCGCGGATCTGATTCATGCCGATGCCAAAGAGATCGTCTGGACATCCGGTGCGACAGAGTCAGATAATCTGGCGATTAAAGGGGCTGCCCACTTCTATCACAAGCAGGGCAGACATATCATTACCAGTAAGACCGAACACAAAGCGGTACTGGATAGCTGTCGTCACCTGGAGCGGGAAGGGTTTGAGGTGACCTACCTCGACCCGGAAGCGAATGGTTTAATCTCTTTTGAAAAGCTCGAAGCGGCGATGCGACCGGATACCATTTTGGTCTCCATCATGCATGTCAATAATGAGATTGGTGTCATTCAGGATGTGGCGGCAATCGGTGAACTCTGTCGATCACGCAAGATCCTCTTTCATGTCGATGCGGCTCAGAGTGCAGGTAAAATTCCCATCGATGTCCGGGCGATGAAGATCGATCTTCTCTCTCTCTCTGCCCATAAAATCTATGGCCCGAAAGGGATGGGGGCGCTCTTCGTTCAGCGCAAACCTCGGGTACGGATCGAGGCCCAGATGCATGGTGGGGGACATGAGCGTGGAATGCGATCCGGCACCCTCGCTACCCACCAGATTGTCGGTATGGGCGAGGCGTTTCGTCTGGCGGGGTTAGAGATGGAGCGTGACCGCATCCATGCCGAAAATCTACGCCAACGCCTCCTCGACGGGATCGCTGGTATTGAAGAGGTCTATATTAACGGCGATATGGCGCGGCGCGTCCCGACCAATCTCAATATCAGCTTCAACTATGTGGAGGGAGAGTCGTTAATGTTGGCGCTCTCCGATCTTGCGGTCTCCTCGGGATCTGCCTGTACCTCTGCCAGCCTTGAACCCTCATATGTGTTGCGGGCGCTGGGGCGGAGTGATGAACTGGCACACAGCTCGATCCGTTTCAGTTTTGGCCGTTTTACGACCGAGGCGGATGTCGACCGTGCGGTAGAGTTGATTGCGGGCAAGGTGGAAAAGCTGCGTGATCTCTCCCCGCTGTGGGAGATGTTTAAAGAGGGGGTCGACCTCTCGACGGTGCAGTGGGCCGCCCATTAGTTGGTGATAATAGAACTCTGGAAGGGAGAAGAGAATGGCATATAGTGACAAGGTGATGGACCATTATGAGAACCCGCGCAATGTCGGTAACTTTGATAAAGAGGACAGCCATGTCGGTACCGGGATGGTTGGCGCACCGGCGTGTGGTGATGTGATGCGGTTGCAGATTAAGGTCAGTGATGACGGGGTTATCGAAGACGCCTGCTTTAAAACCTACGGCTGTGGTTCGGCTATTGCCTCCAGCTCTCTGGTGACGGAGTGGGTTAAGGGGAAAACCCTGGAAGAGGCCTCTACCATCAAAAACAGCGATATTGCTGAAGAGTTGGCACTGCCTCCGGTCAAGATACACTGCTCGGTACTGGCGGAAGATGCGATCCGTTCGGCAATCAATGATCTTAAATCGAAAAAAGAGAAGGTGAAAGAGGAGCATTAAATGGCGATTACAGTCACCGAAAATGCGGCAAAGCGGGTGGAGACCTTTCTTGCCAATCGTGGTAAGGGGGTTGGCTTGCGTCTTGGAGTGAAGACCTCCGGCTGCTCTGGTATGGCCTATGTGATTGAGTTTGCAGATGAGATTGGTGGTGAGGATACCGTTTTTGAAGATCAGGGGATTAAGGTGATCGTGGATGCCAAGAGTCTGGTCTATCTGGATGGGACCGAACTCGATTTTGCCCGTGAAGGGTTAAATGAGGGCTTTAAGTTTAATAACCCCAACGCCAAAGACTCCTGTGGTTGCGGTGAGAGTTTTAATGTCTGATCCTCTGCAGCAGAACTACTTTGAACTCTATGGTTGTCCGCAGCAGTTTAGTGTCGATAGTCAACTCTTGGCACAGCGTTACCTCGAGCTCCAGCAGCAGTACCATCCCGATAGGTTTGTCACCGCGAGTGAGGAGCAAAAAAGGTTGTCTCTGCAGTGGACAGCCCGTGTCAATGATGCCTTTCAGACGCTGAAACAGCCGCTGTTACGCGCCTCCTATCTCTTGACCCTGTTGGGATATCCGCTTGATGCCGCAGATACGGCGATGGATGGTGACTTTCTGCTGCAGCAGATGGAGCTTCGTGAACGGTTAGAGAATATTGCTGCGGAGGCGGATCCCCTACAGGCGCTGGATGAGATCCGTCTTCGACTACAGCAGGATGAAGAGGCACTTTTTCAACGGCTGGAGCAGCGGTTTGCCGAGGGCAGTGCTCACTCACTCCGACAGGCGGGTGAAGATGTGAAACAGATGAAGTTTCTGCAGCGACTTCGGGAAGAGGTCAATGAGCGGGAAGAGCAGTTATTGGGCTAATCTACTTTGGGTATATTGGGTATAGATATCGCCCCGCGCAACAACTGCAACAACACCCCTATTTATTCATAAATTAACGACAACAGCACTTATGGCTCTACTCCAGATTAGCGAACCCAACCAGGGAGATGCACCCCATCAGCACCGTTTTTCGGCAGGTATTGACTTGGGAACAACCAACTCCCTTGTAGCGACTGTACGCAGTGGCATGGCAGAGACCCTCCCCGACGCGCAGGGAAGGCACCTGTTACCGTCGGTCGTCCACTACCGTCGTGATGGTACGGTGACGGTAGGCGCTCAGGCCAAATCTGCCGCCCAGGGCGATCCCCTCAATACGCTCAGCTCCACCAAACGCTTCCTTGGACGGGGGGTCAACGATATCAAGCGGCTCGGTACGCAGCTCCCTTATCACTTTGTTGATGGTGAGAAGGGGATGCCCAAAGTGCGAACCGTGGTCGGCGATCTCAGTCCGGTTGAGGTTTCGAGTGAGATACTGAAACACCTCCATCAGCGTCTGAAAGAGAGTGTGGGGGGAGAGCCGGAAGGGGTGGTGATCACCGTTCCGGCCTATTTTGATGAACCGCAGCGGCAAGCGACCAAAGATGCGGCACTGCTTGCCGGACTTAATGTGATGCGCCTGCTCAATGAGCCGACCGCAGCAGCTATCGCCTATGGTCTTGATCAGAAGTCAGAGGGGGTGATTGCGGTCTACGATTTTGGGGGGGGCACCTTCGATATCTCCATCCTCCGTCTCAACCGCGGAGTATTCGAAGTTCTGGCGACATCCGGAGACTCCGCTCTGGGGGGCGATGATATTGATCGTGCCATCGCCACCTGGATTATGGCTCAGGCGGGAATTGATGATGATGCCGGTCATCATCAGATGCGACGGCTGATGGATGACGCCTGTAGGATTAAGGAGGAGTTGAGTGATCGCGAAGAGAGCGAATTTTTAATTGAAAAAGAGGATGGGACTTTCTGGGAAGGTCGCCTCAACCGTCAGCAGCTGCACCGGATCATCGATACCATTATCCGTAAAACACTCGTGCCGTGTCGTCGTGCCCTGAATGATGCGGGGATAGCGCTAAACCGGGTGGAGGATGTGGTGATGGTGGGGGGATCGACCCGTATGCCTCGTGTCCGGCAGCTGGTTGGGGCGTTTTTTCAGCGAGAACCCCATGTCGCCATCGATCCCGATCGCGTGGTGGCGATAGGGGCGGCGATGCAGGCCGATATTCTCGTCGGCAACAAGCCCGATAGCGATATGCTGCTGCTCGATGTGATCCCGCTCTCGCTCGGACTGGAGATGATGGGGGGGTTGGCAGAGAAGATCATTCCCCGCAACACCACCATTCCGGTCGCCCGGGCGCAAGAGTTCACCACCTATAAGGACGGGCAGACGGCGATGGCGATCCATGTGGTTCAGGGGGAGCGGGAGTTGGTGAGTGACTGCCGCTCTCTCGCCCGTTTTGAGCTGCGGGGGATCCCTGCGATGGCCGCCGGCGCCGCCCGAATCCGGGTCACCTTTCAGGTAGATGCCGATGGACTGCTCTCGGTGGTGGCCCATGAAGCGGTGACCGGTATCGAGAGCCGGATCGAGGTCAAACCCTCTTACGGCTTAGGCGATGATGAGGTGGCGCGAATGATTCAGGAGTCGATGGCCCATGCGCGTGAAGATATGGATGCCCGTAACCTTCGGGAGCAGAATGTAGAGGCCGATCGGGTGGTCGAGGCGCTGGAGGCGGCACTGGCCGCAGATGGTGAGCAACTACTCTCACCTCAGGAGCGGCAGGCGATCGATGATGCCATTGCCCATCTCCGCCAGAGTCAGAAAGGGAGCGACTGGAGCCGGGTAAAAGAGGCGATCTCTGCCCTGAACCGTAGCTCGACCGAGTTTGCGGCGCGGAGGATGAATGCCAGTATTCAGCTGGCGCTGTCGGGACAAAATGTAGATACATTCGGGGAGTAATGGGAGATGCCACAACTGATATTTCTGCCGCATGAAGCGCACTGTCCTGAAGGGGTGGTGATTGAGGGGCGCAGTGGCGAGACCATCTGCGATATAGCGCTGGAGAACGGTATCGATATTGAACACGCCTGCGAGAAGTCGTGCGCCTGTACCACCTGTCATGTCATCGTGCGCGAGGGGTTCGACTCCCTCAATGAGTCGACGGAAAATGAAGATGATATGCTCGATAAGGCGTGGGGGCTGGAGCCTGAATCTCGGCTCTCCTGTCAGGCGGTGGTGGGCGAAGAGGATCTGGTGATCGAGCTCCCCAAATATACCCTGAATCAGGTCTCTGAACACCACTGAGCGAGGAGCGTGTAATGTCATTGCGTTGGACCGATGTCGCTGAGATAGCGATAGAGCTGGACGAGAACCACCCCGAAACGGATCCGCGGCTGATCCGCTTTACCGATCTTCACCGCTGGGTGTGTGAACTGGAGGGGTTTGAAGATCCGCCTGACCGCTCGAATGAGAAGATACTCGAAGCGATTCAGATGCAGTGGATTGAAGAGCGCGAGTGATGCCAGTTACGAAATCTTACTGCGAAACATGAAATAGACTGCACCCATCATGCAGAGACCGGCCCAGAGATAATCTATTTTAAGCGGCTCTTTCATATAGAAGTATGAGAACGGGACAAAGAGAGAGAGGGTGATCACCTCCTGAATAATCTTGAGCTGCCCCAGATTTAACACGGTGTAACCGATGCGGTTGGCAGGTACCTGAAGGAGGTACTCAAAGAGGGCAATCCCCCAGCTGATAACGGCAGCAACAAGCCACGGTTTGTGGTTGAGGTCACGGAGATGACCATACCAGGCGAAGGTCATGAAGAGGTTGCTGCAGATCAGCAGACCAATGGTGATTACCGTCGGCGAGATTGCAAACGGCAACGGCTATTTCTCGTCAGAACCGCCGTAGGGGTAGCGGGTGTGGCCGTAGCGGATGGCAAGAACGGTGACGGCGATGAGGAGGGTGGCCCCTGCGACACCGACCATGCGCAGGGTGTCCATGTTCTTCACATCAAGAATCAGGTATCGTGCCAGGGCGACGATGGCGATGTAGAGCGGCATCCGAATGGGAAGTTTACCCGACTCTAAATAGACACCAACCATCGCCAAAACCTCGAGATAGATGAAGAGCAGAAGGAGATCGGCAAGGGTCACCTCCTGCAGTCTGACCATATGCATAATCTCAAAACCGACAGCAATCACGGTAGCAATGGCGATGATGATGAGGCCGAGATCCTCAATGATACCGATTGCGCGATGGCTGATGGTGCGAACTCTGTTCATAAAATCCGGGGTAGGGCGCTAGGTTATTGAATGGCGCTATCGCTCAGAAATTTCCCCAGTTTTTTATCGGTTTTCAGAATATGGTTGTTAAGCCATTGATTTAAGAAGTCGATAATATCTTGAGCCGGGATAGATGTTCCCTGCTTCAGCTGTTCGCGAACATCGACTACCTTTTTGGAAAAGGCGCGGTGTTGTTCAAGATGGGTCTCTCCCTCTTCCGGCACCTTCTCATGGTAGCCGTGTCCGAGCATCAGGGTCTCTTCGGTCTCGAAGTGGTAGAGGGCATAACTCAGGAGGTCTTGAGTCACCTCCTCCAGCATCTCGACGCTGTTATAGTAGTTTATCTTATCCGCAATATCATTCAGGGTATGGACCAGGATCATGTGCTGTTCGTCAATATCATCAATCCCGGTTTCGTACTCTTTTCCCCACTCTATTCTTTCGCTGCTGGACATGATTGAAGATAACCTCATATGCAAGTTCTGATGAGCCCCTATTGTGCCTTAACTTTGCTGTGGGGGCTATGGAAAAGGTGCCCCAGAGTGAAAAATGGTGGCACTGAATTATACCCAAGATACCTGAAAACGCTGGTTTCAGAGGGCCGATAAGCGCGACTCTTCTCGGCTCTGGCTCCTGCTTCGCACTACC